>JALNZH010000306.1 GCA_023229405.1 Bacteroidota bacterium | reverse complement strand
GATGTTCGGTGTCGAATTAAAGGATCAGAGACGGGTATTAAATTATGGAATCGTGGGTGTAATTATTCTTCGCGGTATTCTCATCGTTCTCGGTGCGGCCCTGGTGGAGCAATTTCATTGGATCCTGTACATTTTTGGCGTTATGTTGATCTATGCCGGATACCGGGTTATTTTTGGCGAAGACACAAAGATTGAACCGGAAAAGAATATTGCTGTAAAACTCTTCCGAAAAATTATGCCGGTAGACAATAAATATCACGGACATGCTTTTTTCGTAAAAGAAGCAGGACGGATTATCGCTACTCCGTTGTTTGTATGCCTGTTGGTTGTAGAAACGACAGACGTTGTATTTGCTATTGATTCTATCCCAGCTATTTTTGCTATTACAACGGACACGTTTATCGTGTTATCGTCAAATTTAATGGCTGTGTTGGGATTGCGGTCCATGTATTTTGTCCTTGCCGAAGTACATGCTTCGTTCGTCTATGTGAAATATGGTGTTGGGGTCGTGCTGGCATATGTTGGAATAAAAATGCTGATAGTAGAGATTTATAAAATAGACACTGCAGCCTCTTTAGTGATTATTGTATTAATTTTATCCATTTCTGTCTTTCTTTCCTACCTGAAGAATCGTCACCCATCTACGTAAGCATTAGATAATATTAATTTGCCTCATGTTATGATTATTTGGTATCTTCATAATGCCTAAGGGGAAAAGTGCACCTGCTCTTTGGCATTGTAAGAAACGCCTTCGAAATTTGAAGGGATTTCTCAATAATCTGAGGGAATAATGAGAAAGATTCTATTCAATACTTTCTGGTTTGTACCGTTCATGATATTTGGATGTTTTGACGGCTCTTTTACCGGAAAGAATGATAAGATCTTCATTCAGGAAGAAGTAAGAACAAAACTCGATCAAAAATCATTAGTAATACTGAATAAATATGGTAAAACAATTCGTCACTATTCGGAACGATACGGAGTGGATTGGCGATTGGTGGTAGCAGTCATGAAGGTTGAATCCCGATTCGACTATGCAGCGGAAAGTCACAAAGGGGCAAAAGGATTCATGCAAATTATGCCTGCAACACAGGATGAAATTGCTGAAAAATTTGGTTTAGAAAGTGAAGCTTTTGATGATCCACACGGCAATATCCGAGGAGGTATTTTTTACCTAGCACGACTGTATAAACAGTTTGGCGATGATGGATTAAGCGAAGAAAACAGGTTAAAATTTACCCTTGCCGCCTATAATGCCGGTCAAGGTCGTATCAGTGATGCACGGAAGATGGCTGTCTACGTGAATGACGATCCGAAAGAGTGGAAATCGGTAAAAAACTCACTCTCTCTGTTATCCAAGAAATATTCATCCCTGCACAGGTTCGTTTGGGAAGAACAGAAACCGACCAGCGGTTATTTTAAGGGATGGAAAGAAACAGCAAATTATGTAGAATCCGTCATGGATTATTACGGTGAATACCGGAAAGTTTTCGACGCTCAGGCGTAATTCTTACATACAACTTTAAAAACGAAAAGGGACGCATGAGCGTCCCTTTTTTATTGAACTATTTTTACAATTATGCCAGCAGGACTGCCGCTGAGATCACCGTTGTCCATTTTCCATCTTTATCACCTTCGGCAGACTGGGTGACATTGAACGTTTTAAGAATCTTACCGCTCATTTTGAAATGTTTTTCACGTTCGTCCCACGCTACATTCGGGTCAAATTCTAGTCCGAGCGTGGTCGCAAGCATCGTTGCAGCAAGATCTTCAGCATATTCGCCCGCTTTTTCTTCTGTTTCACCGAACGGATGATGTTCTGAAAGGTATCCGTATTGTGAGTCATCGGCAGCCATTGCAACTCCAATAGAAGAGGCGACCAGGCGGTTCGGTTCATTAGTGGCGTTACGCGCCATTACGCAGAAAGTCACCTGTCCCGGTTCCAACAACTTCAAGCCATCGGCAACAGAGATTCGTTTACATTTCGGGGGATAAATACTGGATACTGTTACGAGGTTACATTTTTCAATGCCGGCGTTGCGCAGGGCAAGTTCGAATGACTGCAGATAATCTTTATGCCTGCCGACACCCTTGGTGAAGAACATTTTGGCTGGGACGAATGACAACGTCTCATCTCCTTTTGAAGTTGGTGAATAAATAGAAATTAAGGAATCTTTGTTTTATAGAAAAAATTCTTCATAGATCATCCGAAAAAGTATAGTGTGATCGTTTGATGTGGAGCCAAATATACAGATACTTCCAAAAAATACAAATAGAATTATTGTTAATAAACCTTAAGGATTAAGATGGAATAATCTTGAGAAATTTTCTTTTCCCGACTTTAATGATCATCGGACCGGACAACTGAATGTCCGATTTTGTGTCCGAAATTTTTTCGTTATTCACTGTAACGCCTCCTTGTTCAATCAATCTCCGCGCTTCTCCTTTGGAAGGGACCAGTTGTATCTCAGTTAATAATTGAAGAATGTTCACCGCTGCACCGGTAGTACCGTACGGCATTTCTTCGATCTCATCCGGGACATCCTTCTTCAGAAAGATCCGGTCAAACTCCTCTTCAGCAGCAGTAGCAGCTTCTGTATTGTGGTAGAGAGTCACTAATTCTTTCGCCAGCCGCCGTTTCGTGTCTCGTGGATGCAACTCGATTGCCGTTTTTACTGCGGGAAGCTCCGAATTTGGCGTGTTGGTGGCTAGGACAAAAAAATCAAACATCAACCGATCGGGAATGGAAAGGGTTTTTCCAAAAATCTCACGGGGTGAATCGCTGATGCCGATATAATTGTCCAGCGATTTACTCATTTTTTCCACACCGTCTGTTCCGGGAAGAATCGGCATCGTCAGAATGACCTGTGCTTCTTTTCCGAATTCCCGCTGAATGGCACGGCCGACAAGTAGATTAAATTTCTGATCGGTGCCGCCAAGTTCCACATCTGCTTCAATTGCCACGGAATCCATCGCCTGAGCGAGTGGATATAAAAATTCGTGCAGAGAAATCGGTTCTTCATTATTAAACCGGGTGTGAAAATCCTCCCGTTCTAGCATCTGCGATACTGTGTATTTACTTGCCAGTTTGATCACATCGGCAAAGCTCATCGTACCGAGCCAGTCGGAATTATAGATCATCGTAATATTGTTCGGCGACAAAATCTTCTTTGCCTGATCGAAATAACTTTCGCCATTCTTTCGGGTTTCCTCAATAGTAAGGGAAGGACGGGTTTTACTTTTTCCGGAGGGATCGCCGATCATTCCGGTGAAGTCTCCAACAATAAGAATAGCGGTATGGCCGAGATCCTGAAATTGACGCAGTTTGCGAAGAACAACCGAGTGTCCTAAATGGAGATCCGGACGGCTCGGATCACAGCCGAGTTTAACATTGAGTGGTTTATTTGTTTTGATCGAACGTTCTATCTTCTGAACGAGGTCCGCTTCTGGAATAATTTCCGAAACGCCCCGTTTTATCAAGTCCATTTGTTCATTAAGAGTGGGGAATGCCATGGTGTATGCTTAGTATTAGAATGATAATTAATCTGTTAGGAATGTCTTCTCATTTCGCGTTCAACATCCCGTTCTTTAATGGATTCGCGTTTATCGTGGAGTTTTTTCCCTTTGGCAATGCCGAGTTCCACTTTAGCAATACCGTGTTTAAAATAGAGCTTCAGAGGGATCAACGTCAATCCTTTTTCATTTGTGCTGGCATGAAGTTTCGAGATCTCACTTTTGGTCAGCAGTAATTTCCTAGTGCGGAGCGGTTCATGATTGAACTGATTTGCCTGCTCGTACGGATTAATGTGCATGTTCAACAGCCAGACTTCTCTGTTCTTCACGATCGCATAACTGTCCTGAAGGTTGGCTTTTCCGGCACGCAGTGATTTTACTTCGGAACCTTTTAAAACGATTCCTGCCTCGTACGAATCGATGATTTCATACTCGAATCGTGCGCGGCGGTTGGAGATACTGACGCGTTCTGCATTTTGCTTTTCCATTGTTTTCAGTATGAAATTAGTCAAAAAGTGTTGATATAACAAGAAAACTTCTTTATGAACACTGGGTCAATTTCAGAACCACGTCATGCCGAATTCCCTCCTGCCGTTCTCAAAATTAAAATTAGCAGGCAGGAAGTACAGCATCTTATTCTGAATAAGTTACTGACCGGTCCCGCTGCGAAGTGGTCTCTTCGGGAAAGGGACACCCTTGGTACAGGCAGGCATTCGTCTAAGGCGCTACGAAGTGATCGTTTCGTAAAAGCCATCTCTTCGGGACAAGACGAGGTTTTTATCGTATCAATCGGATATACTACCGAAAAGTTCTTTGCGGAATACTTGCACACTCAAACATCTTCTTTTATCTTGTAGGAGAAACCATCCATGAACTTCATTTTTTTTTCCAATGACCCACTCTGAATCAATTCTTATCCTCGATTTTGGTTCTCAATTTACGCAGCTCATCGCCCGCCGCATTCGCGAACTGAATGTGTATTGTGAGATCCATCCGTTTAATGTTC
>JALNZH010000305.1 GCA_023229405.1 Bacteroidota bacterium | reverse complement strand
GAAGACCGATTCGACAATATCGATTATACGGAAAGTTCGTGAAAACCGGTATGACATGGTTATTGATTTGTTCGGCAATCCAAGAACTGCTCTGGTTACCCGATTCAGCGGAGCGCCGAGAAGGGTGGGATTCCCGTTTCGAGGGAGAGCGTATGCATATACAGACCACGTGCATCCGCGGGGTGGCGAAGTACACAATGTCGATTTTAACTTGGATGTCCTTCGTCATTTTAACATTCCCATCGTGTCTACTTTACCGGAGTTTCCGATTTCGCATGTTCATCGGAATTTTGCCACAACATGGTTGAAAGAGAAAGGGATTATCGGCAAAAAAATAGTCGGTGTAAATGCCAGTGGTGGTTGGTACACCAAAAAGTGGAATCCGGAATCTTTTGCACAATTGGCGGACCGTATTGCTGACCAGGAACGGTTCGTTCCGCTCTTTTTTTGGGGACCAGGCGAACGGGAAGATGTGAAAGCAATTCAGGCAATGACGAAAATGGAAAGTTATCTGATTCCGAAAACCTCATTGAAAGAAATGGGTGCGTTCCTTGAAGCTTGTTCGTATCTTGTTAGCACCGATTCCGGACCGATGCATATTGCCGCATCGCTGGGTGTTCCAACGCTCGGCATCTTCGGTCCGACGAACCCGTATTTGCAAGGACCATACGGAGAAGAACAACAATGGGTCAGGCATGAACAGCTTGATTGCCTTGCGTGTAATCTTACTGCTTGTCCGATCGGCAATATTTGTATGAAGGAGCTTTCGGTCGATACCGTGTATACCGCGTTTCAACAATTACTTCAAAATAAAATTTCGTGATCATGGCAATAAAAACTTCGAAAAAGAAAACAACTATTAAAAAGCTTGTTATTCCTGACTGCAAACGGTTTACCGGATATAAACCATGTTTTCCTGGAACAGCCTGCTATAAAAAATGTGTCGATCATCAACCAATGGGGAAGAAAATCCTTATTGTCAATCTTGATGCGATGGGGGCTGTTGTGCAAACGACTGCGATGCTGCCCGCTATAAAAAGGAAATATCCCGAAAGTCATATTTCATGGATCACACTGAAAAATGCCTATCGTCTGTTGGATAATAATCCGTATCTGGACGCAGTGTATGTATGGGAACCAGAAAATTGGATGATACTGCAGCAGATGCAGTTCGATATTGTGTACCAAACGGATAAGACAAAACGGTCCTGTGCGTTTGCCCATACATTGAACGCAAAAGTAACGATTGGTTTCGGTCTCAATAAAAATGGAAAAATCATTCCGTTGAATACAGAGGCGGAATACAGTTATCTGCTTGGATTGGATGATGATCTGAAGTTCCGGAGAAACGAAAAATATGGAACGCAGATTTTACAGGAATCGATGAAATTGAAGTTCAAGAGGGATGAATATATACTTGAATTATCGGCAGAAGAGAAAGAATATTGTCGTTTATACAAAGAAGAACATCGTCTGAACAACGGTGAACTGATCGTCGGATTTAATACCGGCTGTTCGTATCTCTATGAAAATAAAAAAATGACGATCAACCAGCATGTTTCATTAATCAACGCAATGCATTCTCTTCCCGGAGTAAAGCAGGTGCTTGTCGGAGGACCGGAAGATACCGAACGAAACGCTGAGATCATTCGCAGGGTCGGAGACAAAGTGATAAACACTCCGACCACCGAAGGAGTCCGCCGGGGGATTTGTTATGAGAATATCTGCGATGTGATCATCACGGGTGATTCGTTTGGAATGCACGTTGCGATCGGATTAAAAAAACAGGTAATTGCATGGTTTGGATTGAGCTGCTGGAACGAGATTGATCTTTATGACAGGGGAATTAAATTGATTCCAGAAGGATTGTTCTGTGCTCCGTGTTGGAAACGAAAGTGTCCATATCATCTGGAGTGTATTCAGATGATTGACCTGAAACGGATTGAAGCAGAAGTGAAGCATCTGGCAGCAGAGCGGATGAAAAAATAAAATCTGTAACTATATAGACTTTTTCATACTTGTCCAAAATAAAACCCTTATTGGCAAAAATTTATTGAAACAAGTGGATTTATAAAAGATATTTTATGTTGAGAAAAGTAAGCCCACCCCTACATTCCTTACAGTGTTGGATAAGATGTGGGAAGGAGCGAAAATTAGGAGGATTGAGCGAGCTTTTTCTCCCCCTACCAAGGGGGAGATACAGAGGGGGGGTCTGAAATCAGGAAGGGACTTTTGATGGTGTTTTTTGCCATCTATGGGCAAGTGCGAACGGGATTCATCGCGCACGTTACATTTCGCACGGTTTTTTTTGCTTCTTTTCTTGTGCCGACCAAATCTTTATACCATGTCGGCATTCCTTCGGAACCCCGTCAAGAAAAGAAGGAATAAGTTTTTCTCTTTCATGATTTATTTTGGACAAGTATGATAAAATGTAAAAATCTACCAAATCAATCTGGGAAAAAAAATTATAGCGTTATCCCTTTTTCCGCCAGATAGTCCGCAAACTTCATGTTTTCGTAGTGATTCTCACCGATAAAATTCAGCACATGAATGAACATTTTCGCTTCAGCATATCCCGGAAGTAATGTTATTGCTTCTCCATTGCTTTTTAAGAATAGTGTTGCCGGATATCCGTTTATTCCCATTTCTTGGGAGAATTCTGCTGGAGTCATGCTCCTTCCCGCATAATTGATTTTTTCTGCATCATCTGCATTCAGTTTAATGACGACAAAATTTTTCTTCAGGTAATTGAGAACCTTTTTATCGGTGTATGTAGCTGCGTCCATTTTTTTGCACCAGCCACACCAGTCAGTATAGACATCGATCAGTATTTTTTTCCCGGATTGTTTCGCTTGTTTCATTCCTTGGTCGAATTTTTTCCAATGCGGATTCGCCGCCGCTGCGAACGTGGAGAGAATAAGTAGAAGGATAACTATTCTTTTCATGAACTTCCTTTGATAATCACAGTGACTAAATGCTATCGGTTTTCGATGGACAGAGATCCGAAAAAACCGGAGCACAATCATTCCTTTTGTAGAACAATACACCTCACCGATCCGTTCCTGAAAACTCATCACTTTTGTATCACGGCGTTAATACGCTCCAATACCGTTTGAACGGAAATATCATCAAAGGTACAATGTTTCGGATCTCCCGGACACCGTCCCTGACAGTATCCTTCATCCGGTTGAATTACTTCCGCCGCATTTCCTAGTGAACCCCATAATTTATGCGAACAGGCTGGCAAAGGACAAAACATTGTGACTGTCGGAATTTTTAGGGCTGCGGCAATATGCTGTGTGCCGGTACTAGAAGAGACAAGAAGAGAAAGCATACTGCAGATGGCCATCAGTTCCCGAAGATCGCTTCCGGAATAGACGATATGTTTAGTCGCAAATTTCGAAAATTGTTCTTCCATCGGCTTATTACTGATTCCGATATTAATGAACAATTGATACTGGTCTGCCAATTGGTTGCACAGTTGCACGTATCGTTCGGCAGTCCAGTTGGGGACAGAATTGTTCGAACTTGGATTGATGCCGATGATCGGTTGATCTAACGAAAAACCACTATCAGTCAAGAATTTTATTGACCTCTTTTTTTCTTCGTCGGAAAGATACAACTCCGTTGTAATATCATCATTGGTTACACCGATCATTCTGCCGAGGTCCATTACATAATCCGCTTCGTGTCGGAGGGGAATGTATTTATTTCTGCTTACAGTTTTTGTTGCAGTCAACACCTGGTAGATTTTTCCGCCGACACCGATACGACGTTTGATGCCAGCAAGGAACATCATCCATGCATGCCGTTCACGTGGGAGCGGCATCAATCCGGTGTCAAATTTATATTTGCGAAGGAGTGCGACTTGTTTCCAAAAACCAGAATGCCCGGTATTCTCTCCGTTCGGATCATCGGTGATTAACAGATCGATATGCGGATCGTGTTTCAACAGCACGCCAGAGATGGAATTTACCATCACTCCAACGAAACAACCGGGAAATGTCTGTTTGACAGCGCGAATAAGAGGAGTGGTAAGGACAACATCGCCGATTCGGTCCGGACGAATAATCAGAATACGGCGAGGTCTCATGCGAGTACTGATTGATAAACAGCGAGCGTTTTTTCTGCTACACGGCTCCAGAGAAATTCATCTTTCATCCGCTGCTTCAGCGCGAGATTCACCGGCGCATTCAGCGACGCAATAATACCGGATTTGATGGATTCTACAGATGTTGGTTCAACGTACGTAGCGAGATCCTGAAAATAGTCTTTCGTTCCACCGTACGGAGTAATAACGACTCTAGCTCCCGCTAATGCCGCTTCCAGCGCAGCAATGCCGGGAGTTTCAAATTGCGAGGGGAGCGCAAACAATCCAGACGCAGCATACGCCGACGCGAGCATGTCCGATGTATTGTCGAATCCGGGAATGATGAGAATATTCTTCGATTGACGTGCTTCTTCAAGACATTTCCGGGAATACTCCGAATCGGTAATTTTGCCGATAATTACGGAAGGATGATC
>JALNZH010000304.1 GCA_023229405.1 Bacteroidota bacterium | reverse complement strand
TCGTCAATCACAAAACTTAGATTGATCTCCGACGCACCCTGCGAGATCATATTAATATTCACATCGGAAATCGGCATGAGCATCTTCACTGCAAGTCCGGGACTGTTGCGGAGGTTGTCCCCCACAATACATACGATGGCTTTTTTATCGGCCACTGTCACTGTTGCAAAATGTTTCAGTTCGCGAACGATCTGTGCCAGGTGTTTTATGTTGTCGATCGTCGCCGTTACGCTTACTTCGGATGTTGCGACGGTATGAACTACCGTTTCATATTTGTGGAATACGTCAAACACATTTTCCAGGAAGCCTGTCGCCAAAAACATTCTCGTGGAGACAATGCTAATCAGTGTGACTCCTTCTTTATAGGCAATCGATTTTACAATGCAGCGTCTATCCGTCTTCGGTTTTGACACGATTAACGTGCCGGAAGATTCAGGGTTTTTCGAATTCAGAACGCGGACCGGAATATTCTTCTTCACCGCTGGCAGAATTGTTTCCGGATGCAGCACTCGCGCCCCGAAATATGCCAGTTCCGCCGCTTCGTTAAAAGACATTACCTTAATCTTTTTCGCATCGCGTACCACGGTAGGATCACTGGAAAGAATTCCGTCAACATCTGTCCAGATCTGAATATCTTCCGCATCCAGCAATGCGCCAATAATAGCGGCCGAATAGTCTGACCCGCCGCGGCCGATCGTTGTTGTGATTCCAGCGGGTGTCGATCCGATGAAACCCTGCGAGACAACGACATAACCGTTGTTCACCTTTGGCTGAACAATCTCGCGTAATTTTTGTTCCGTATTATCGAATTGCGGTACGGCTTTCGTGAATTGATCGTCCGTGATCATAAACGAACGCGCATCGACCCAAAACGATTTCATCTTCTGTGTTTCAAAATAATGATGGATGATAAACGAAGAGAGCCGTTCGCCATACGACGCGAATGTATCCAGAGAACGGTTGGTCAATTCTCCCAGCACCACTACGCCATTGACCAGCGCGGCCAATTCTTCGGCAATAGTGGAAAGGTGCTTATTCAAATACCGCTGCAGATCGCCGTCGAAAAGTTCCTTCACAATCTTTTTATGCCGCGATTCAATCACCGCAACATTGTTTAGCGCTTCTTCCCTTTTCCCTTGTGAAGCAAGACCTGCCGTTTGCAGCAACTGGTTTGTAATGCCGGAGCATGCCGAGACGATGACGATAGGCTTCCGTGGAACTTCTTTTTTGACGATCTCGGCCAGGTTTCGTATAGCATTGGCATCTTCTACCGAAGTGCCGCCGAATTTCATGATAATCATTATTTTACTGCTTTCACTCCAGTATGAAAAACAACAGACCCGTTCAATCCGGGTCTGCCGCGGTTAACACCCAATATGTCCCTCACTATAATGATAAAAAAAATCCCGCTAAATTGAAAGATTTACGCGGGATTTTCAATGATTTATGTAAAAAAATTAATTCTCGGAAATAATCTCTTCAAAAAGCATCATGTCGTGGTCGATCCATCCTTTGGTCGTCTTGTTAAATTCTACATAAATCCGGTCGCGGGTGGTATTTCCCGAATCGAAAAGCGAAGGGACAAACGCCCGCTGCAATTTTGCCTGCGTCAACCGCCGAAAATTCGTTTCACGGAATGTTGATGTCTGCTGCGGTTCAGCAAACAGTTTTATCTTATTGCTGAAGTATCGTGAGGGCTGATCTGAAATGATAAAAATCGTGTCTACCGGAACATCCATTACTGCTGCACAGGTGTTCCAGTCAATTGAAAACAACAGGTCAACTGCAAGATCGGAGTAGCGCGATCCGGGAGGCACCTTTGCTTTCAATCGGTTCTCATTCAAGAACCGCACCGATGCAAAACTTCCACCAATCCGGGTGATATCGCCGCTCAGTTCGTTGGTCACTCCCTCATTATCCACACACACTGCATGATATTCTTTAATGAAAGAGCCGTCAGCACGGACCACGTCGAACCAATAATACACAATCGATTTTTGCTGGTTCACCGATAGTATCGTATGGTTGAATTTCCGGACGCGGGAAAAGTTTACTGCGTCCGAAAATTCAATGGGAAACGCTTTGCGGTAGAGAAGCTCACTTCCGACATATAAAAGAATGCGCGTTGTGGTCGAGACAGTATCACCGTTGCTCCATTCACCATTCAAATATTCCACTACGATAACAGGAGCTGTACTCTCGGCCATAGAGATTTGATACATAATGTTCCGCGTGCCGCGGAATTTAATTTGCGCAGCCTGAAAATTCGACGCGGTGAATGACGACCGATCATTGAGAGGATCTGACGGGGAAATGTATGCCTGCATTGTATCAAGTGCCGCTTCTGATGCCGGCGGCACGTAATTTTCTACCTGTTGAAAACCTGGCTCTGCCGTACGTTTCTTTTGACAAGAGGAGAACAACATCAGCACACCGAAGAGAAAGAGAAATTTTTTCATATTATTGATTCAGGTATTTCAACAATGTGTCTGCAAGCAATTCACCGCCGAACCGGAACGTATCAACAGCGGGCAATCCGGTCAAATCTTCCAACCGTTTCGCTTCCAGACGGCTCTGATCATCCGTGAGTCCGATGGAGTTGATGCCGATACCAACCACTTTTGTCGGATGGAAAAACTCAATTGCCTGCTCATGCATTTTGATCAACTTGTTCAGATCGGGAAGCGGCAGATCGTAATCGTCACGCGTACGGGTCGGCTGCACACACATGATCATGGCATCGGGCATCGTCCCGTGCATCAGCCCGAATGTCACTCCGCTGTATCCTTGATGTGTGAGCGCTCCCTGTCCTTCAACAAAAATATATTCGTACCCTTCCGCATTTGATGCATCGATACATTTTTCAATGCTGCCTGCAATATAATCGCTGATCACTGCATCGACCGCGATCCCTTTGCCGGAGATCATAATGCCAGTTTGGCCTGTGCCAATAAAATCGCTCTTTAATCCGCGTTTTAAAAATGTGTTATACACCTGAAGCATCGTAGTCATTTTTCCGATATTACAATCGGCACCGACCGTCAAAATTGTTTTTGCTTTGCGTGTTCGGTAACTGCCTTTCGATACGACTTCATATTCCAGCGGAATCTTTCTCCAATCCGTTATGGTTACCGAATGCTCTAGCGCAAGTTTCGCAAATTCTTCGTCATCAGAGAGAAGTGTGTGCAATCCGCTGAGAATATGCATATTATTTCGGATTGCTGTTTTAATCCATTCACGCCATACTTCCGGCAGACGCCCACCGGTTGGAGCAATACCAATCAGCAGATGCGTCGGCTGATATTGTATTCCTTCTTCTACGCTCGCCACAACAGGAACATCTCCGCCGTAACCGAGCACATCTTGTGCGGTTTTCCCCGCTTTTGTACTGTCAATGATAGCCACGGTATCACCCGGTGTGTAGATCAGTGCGGCATTGGCGGTTTTTGATTTCAGCGGACTAAAACGTCCTTCGGCAAGCGCCAGGATTTTGCGTTTCATAAGACCTTTATATGAGTTCATACTTGTTCAAAATACATCATAAAAGAGAAAAACTTATTCCTTCTTTTCTTGACGGGGTTCCGAAGGAATGCCGACATGGTATAAAGATTTGGTCGGCACAAGAAAAGAAACACAAGAACTCCTTTCGAAATGTAACGCGCTCACTGAATCCCATTCGCACTTGCCCGTAGATGGCAAAAAACGCCATCAAAAGTCCCTTCATGATTTCAGACCCCCCTCTGTATCTCCCCCCTTGGTAGGGGAGAAAAAGTTCGCTCCCTCCCACATCTCATTCAACACTGTAAGAAATGCAGGGGAGGGCTTACTTTTCCCAACATAACATATCTTCAATAAATCCACCTGTTTCGATAAATTTTTGTCAATAAGGGGTTTATTTTGGATAGCTATGATATGAGTTCTTACATAATGAACGCAACCGTTAGGACTGCGGATACCAATGTTTTTTTTAGGGGTTAGCGCGAATTGCGTTCCCAGAAGACTCCGTCATCAAATCCCTGGATCGATGAACCCTTCTCTGCGTGTTCCAATCGTTTCTCTGAAATAGACGCAAATTTTTCATCAATTTCAATTCCAACATACTGCCTTCCTAATTTTTTGGCAACCACTGATGTAGTGCCAGAACCAAGGAACGGATCGAATACCACATCCCCCTGCGAAGAACTGGCAAGAATGATTTTCGCAACGAGTTTTTCTGGTTTTTGTGTCGGGTGTTCGGTGTTTTCGGGCATGGACCAGAACGGAACTGTCAGGTCGGTCCATACATTCGACGGATGTGTCAAGCGAAAATTTCCATCGTCTAACTTTTTCCAATCCTTTGGTTTTCCGTTCTGTGTATACGGCGCAATCACTTTCCGCTTCACCTTCACTGCATCCAGGTTAAACGTAAACTTCTCCGACATCGTGCAATACCAGATATCTTCGGATGCGTTTTTCCAATTTGCTTTTGCACCGCGTCCTTTTTCCCTCTCCCAGGTAATGCGATTGCGGATGATGAAATATTTTTCCG
>JALNZH010000303.1 GCA_023229405.1 Bacteroidota bacterium | reverse complement strand
TACGGGCAAGAGCGAACGGGATTCATCGCGCGCGTTACATTTCGCAAGGGGTTCTTGTGCTTCTTTTCTTGTGCCGACCAAATCTTTATACCATGTCGGCATTCCTTTGGAACCCCGTCAAGAAAAGAAGGAATAAGTTTTCTCTTTTATGATTTATTTTGGACAAGTATGATCACTTCTCCAGTATCCTTTCTCGTTTTTCCACAAACAATTATACATTTTTTATTGCTCTTTAAAAAAACAACAAACCCCAAAGTATCACTTAGGGGTTTGTTGTTTTTCGCGAATATTTTTCCGATCTCAGAGTTCAGTCCTACGACTTCTCTTATCGCCGACCTCTGATCTCTGACTTCTGATTTCTGTTCTTTATTTGCCCATTGCTAGAATTGCATCCTCGCGTTTATCTTCCGACCGAAAGATTGTTGACAGTTTAGTGACGAGAAAAATATTAGAAATGCTCTTGTTTACATTGCACAAAATCAGCTTTCCGCCGTGTGACATAAGTGTGGTATGAGAGACTGTTAAAACACCGATTGCCGAAGAGTTGAGGTATTCAACACCGGCAAGGTCAACAATCACCTTGACCGTTCCCTGTTCCATCAGTTTCATAAGGGTAGTTTTTAATTCTTCGGTTTCCATCCCTCCAATCAGCGATCCTTTAGGTTCCAAAATGACAACATTGCTTTCATCCAATGTCTGTGATTTTATACTCATAATTTCTCCTGCATAGGTGTGTATAGATATTCAACAAATATTCTGCAGGTAAGATATTCATTCTCTTGATGAAAGCAAGTATTATAAATCGGATAAATTTATCTTTGATTACACATCTATAAACGTTATTTTTGCTCACATTTATTAATGAAATCATATGAGCGAACAAACCATTCCACCACTTTCGTCGGACGCGCTTCAGGATGAAGTACGCAGACTGCGCCGTGCTGTTGAAGAACTTTCTATCCTCAATGATATTGCGAGAGCCATCAGTGCGTCGTTGAATGCCGAAGAGATTATGCAGACGCTGATTCGAAAATCTATTCGGGCTGTGAACGCCGAACAAGGTGTTATCACATTGGTGGAAGAAGAACAGAAATCGATGAAGACGCTCATCCGCACGATGGTGAGTTCGTCGGGTGCGCCGGCGTTCCATATGCACCAGGCATTGATCGGTTGGATGCACTTGAACAAAAAACCGTTGACGGTTGAAGATCCGAAAAATGATCCTCGTTTTCGCGGTGTGCAGTGGGATGCGAATATAAAAACTCTCCTGTGTGTTCCCCTTATAGTAAAATCCGAATTACGGGGAGTGTTGACCGTCTATAATAAAAAGGATGGACGAGCATTTACAACGGAGGACCAACGGCTGTTAGCAATCATCTCTGCACAATCAGCGCAGGTCGTCGAGAATGCCAGGCTCATCGAAGAAGAGAAACTCTATATTAAGATGCAACAGGAGGTTGGACTCGCGGCGAAGATTCAGCAGGATCTTCTTCCGCGAAGCAATCCCGGTTTGTATGGCTATGATATTTTCGCCCGCACTATTGCCGCACAATCTATCGGCGGTGATTATTTCGATTTTATTCCGATGAGCGATGGACGGACAGCGCTCTGCCTCGGCGATGTTTCCGGTAAGGGACTCCCGGCATCGCTGCTAATGGCAAACCTGCAGGCGACGCTGCGGGGTCAAACATTAGTCTCGCAACAACCATCCGAATGTCTTCTTCGTTCCAACAAATTGCTGTATGAAAGCACAAGTCCGGAAAAATTTGCCACACTGTTTTACGGTGTTATTGATGTGAAGCAACACAGCATCCACTATTCCAATGCGGGACACGATTGGCCGTTTCTTATCAGCAAGGACAACCGTATTCAGCGGTTAAAGACCGGCGGATTGATGATCGGTCTGTTGCCTCAAGCAAGTTATCAAGACGAAGAAGTTCCAATTCAGATTGGTGACCTTCTGGTGATCCAATCGGATGGTGTGAGTGAAGCGATGAATGCCGCTCACGAACAATTCGGCGAAGAGCGCCTTCAAACATTATTATTAGATCATAAAGTGAAAACAGCGGAAGAGATCATCGATATTATTGTGAAGGAAGTCCGGAAGCATGCTGGCGCTCATCCGCAATCCGATGATATTACGATCATGGTTGTAAAGCGAATTCAATAACGGTACGAATGTTATTTCATGATAAACATGATGCCGTTGAGGAATTTTTGTTCTACCGATCCACTACCTCATGCTGAGTCTCATAATAGTGTAAAAGTACTATTCTGAGTACGTGTTCGTTGTCTTTGCGGCGGAAGTCGAAGAAAGATTAACACACAAGAATATTTTTGAGAAATGGCACTAGAAACGTTCCGGTCACTGGTTGGTCCACAAAAAAAGGAAATAGTATGTTTCTTCGCATGGTTTCGATGGGGGTGCAGGCGAAAGATTCAGACATATTCGCAAAAGCGTACGATGAAAATATCATTTCCGTACTGCGCCGACAGCCGGGATGCAGCTTTGCATCGCTCTTACAGAATATTCACGATTCCAAGGATTGTATTTCAGTCACCATTTGGGAATCGAAGGAAGCGACGATTGAATATGAGCAAAGCGGTGTTTTCAAAGCGCTTGTCGAATCGCTTCGCGCGTTCTACGAGGAATCAAACGAATTTGAACTGAAGCTGACCGACGATCTTTCCATTGAATACACACCTGTCCAAAACGATCCGACCTTAAAGCAATTTGACGATACGGATACTGAAAAAGAGTACATCCAAAAATTTCAAATTACTCCGTATGCCGCCAAGATTATCACACTCACTGTTCTTCCTGATACGATTCAAGAGTTCCAGGAAATTTTTGCGGAGAAAGTGATCTCTAAATTTCAGGAACAAAAGGGATTCATTCACATTATTCTCCTCCGAAAAAACAATGAATTTAATATCATCTCATTCTGGGATGAAACAATCGACCTTGGAAATGACACTGGCAGTCAATCGCTTACTGCTCTGACAAGAAATATTTTTACGTTGTTGCCATCATCAGTGCAATGGCAGGTTTCCCATAAAGCATCACGGTCAAGTTATGTAACCACCGAAGAGATGAAAGCATCGGTCTACCGTTGTTTAACAGGGGAATGGTTTTCAAAATAGGTATGAATTCATCAGATCGACAAATGGGGTTTGTATGATCGGTAAGACAATTCTGCAATATGAAATTCTCGAGCAGTTGGGAGAGGGAGGGATGGGTATCGTATATAAGGCAAACGATACCAAGCTTGACCGCTTTGTTGCTCTGAAATTTATGACCAAGAATATCGGCACATCCGATTCCGACCATCAGCGGTTTATGCAGGAAGCGAAAGCCGCCGCTACATTGAACCATCCGAATATCTGCACAATCTATGACGTTGTAGAACGTGAAGGCCAATTATTTATTGTCATGGAATTCATCGACGGCGAAACGCTTCGCGAGAGAAAAAATAATATTTCCTTCAAACAATCAGTCGATATAGCTATTCAAATCGCAGAAGCATTGGCGGCGGCACACGAAAAAGGGATCGTCCACCGCGATATTAAACCGGAAAATGTCATGCTGCGCAAAGACGGTCTTGTGCAGATCATGGATTTTGGACTGGCAAAGATGCAGGGTGTGACACGATTGACGCGGGAAGGGAACACCGTTGGAACAATTGGATATATGTCTCCTGAACAGGTGCAGGGATTCAATGTGGACCATCGCACGGATATCTTCTCCTTCGGCGTTCTATTATATGAGCTCATTTCCGGTCAATCACCATTCAAAGGCATGCACGAAACGGCGATTATTTATGAGATTGTGAATGTTGATCCGGAACCGGTCTCGATTGTAAAACCTGAATTGCCTGCGGATCTTGACGCTATTCTTCTTGAATGTCTTGCCAAAGAACCGGATGAACGATATCAATCCGCCAAAGAAATTGTTAAAGATCTCCGAAAACTGAAACGTGACTCCAGCCGGCAGACTGCGAGCAGAATTCTTGCTGTTCGCAAAAGTCAAATCTCATCAGGGACAAGAATCTCACCGCAAACGACGGAATATGAGGCTATCCCACAAAAAAAATTCATTTCGTTAAACATATGGATGATCACGACGATAATATCAATGATATTGTTTGTCGGGTTAATCCTGTCCTACACTGTTTTTATGAAAAGCGATCCCGAATTGCTGCAATTAACATTTGATGTTCCGAGTTACAACATTTTCAATGCAACAGTAGGCGGTCATATTGAAATTTCTCCCAATGGGTCAATAGTTGTTTTCACGGCAACCGATTCACTGGGGAAAGACCATCTATGGGTCCGTCCGTTCGATTATCCATCCGCAGTGATGCTTCCGGGTACGGAGAACGCTCTCTATCCATTCTGGTCGTATGACAGCAGAATGATCGGATTCTTTGCTGACGGAAAATTAAAAAAGATTGATGCAAAAGGGGGACCGACATTTACCATTTGTGATGCCCAGGGTGGCAGAGGGGGAGCCTGGAATAGAAATGGAGTGATCGTGTTTGCACCC
>JALNZH010000302.1 GCA_023229405.1 Bacteroidota bacterium | reverse complement strand
TCCCTGGACGATTGCGAATAATGCCTGCTTGTGTCCGTATATTGGCGAAGTATTGTTCAGCGCCTCCTGACACAACTTCGCCCATTTCACTGTTAGTTTATTGGATGTTCGGGCATACTCTTCGTCACATGGATACGGCGGGCATTCATCCAGCACCATCATAATATCAGAACCGATGGTGCGCTGGATCTCGACCACTTTTTGAGGTGTAAAAAAATGTGACGATCCATCAAGATGAGATTTGAATGTAACTCCATCCTGGGTGATCTTCCGAAGTTCCGTCAAGCTGAAGACTTGATAACCGCCGCTATCCGTCAACAGCGGACGATTCCAATTCATGAACGAATGAAGTCCACCCATGGCTTTCATCACTTCCATCCCTGGCCGCAAATACAAATGGTATGTGTTGCCGAGAATGATCTGTGCACCGAATTCCAAAAGTTCACGTTGTTCAACCGCTTTTACCGCCCCTTGAGTGCCAACAGGCATAAAAATCGGCGTCTCAATAACGCCGTGATCTGTTTCGAGCACACCTGCACGGGCTGCTTCATCTGTATGGCTGAGAGTAAACTTCACTTATCTATAAGATACGAAAATATGGCTGCTATTTCAATGAACGTTATTAATTGGCATTGGAAAGGTTTTAAGTAACTGTCAGTTTACAAAAAATTTAAGTGTCGGGAATGCTGGCGTCAGTGACGTCACAAAGTAGCCACGTCGCGAAAGCCATCCCTTCGGAACATGATGTGTTTTTATTACAGAGTACTAAACACGCTTGCCCAAAATACAGTAACGATAAAAATGAAAAACACTTACTCTCTTCTTTTTTTGACGGAGTTCCAAAGGAATGTCATTCACGAATTGATCATTTCATGGTGGCACAAGAAAAGAAGCAAAAGAACTCCGTGCGAAATTGATCGCGCACGATGAATCCTGTTCGCTCATGCCCATTGATGGCGCTCTTCGCGTTCAACAGTACCCATCATGTTTTCAGACTCCATCTGTATCTCCCCTTTGTAGCGGGAGAAAATCACGTTCAATCTTCTAAAATTTCGCCTGCCTCGCCGTCAGGTAGGCAGTCACTCGCTTCGTTACGTTTTCACACATGACTCAAGGGTGGGCCTACTTTATGCACTTTACAAGAATTTATTTCTTGATCTCTTTATCTTCAATTATTGCCCACATCTCATCAGTCGTTTTTGCAAGACGCTCCGCCAGACTAATCAGAATTTTATTAGCAATATCGGGGTGATTACGGATCACTTCATCGATACTGCTCTCCACAACCATCACTTCGGAATCTTCCAACGCCCTCATGGTTGCGGTACGCGGTCTGGCCAGAAGTCCGCTGAGTTCGCCGAAAATAACTCCCCGTTCCGAAAATTCATTCATCTTCAAATCACCCTTGTACACGCCGACACGTCCCTTTACTAACACATACCAGTCAAAGGATAGATCTCCTTCTTTGGTAATGATTTCGTCTTTCGTAAATATTCGTTTTTTTTGCTGTAACGCCATTAGAACTCCAAGGTGCTTAAGGTGAAAGTCTTACAATTTTCCAAGATCCGTCCGTTTGTTTGCGGTATGCAATTCTGTCATGCAGCCGGTTGGTACGGCCCTGCCAAAATTCAAATTCGTCTGGAATCACTCTGTATCCGCCCCATTGCGGCGGCAGCGGAATTTCTCCATTCTTAAATTTTTCCAGCATCTCTCCAAATGCTTTTTCCAATAACGATCGTGCGGAGATCTCCGTGCTTTGCTGCGATGCCCACGCACCGAGCTGGGAATCAACCGGACGTGAACGAAAATAGTCGAATGATTCCGCTGCTGATATTTTTTTTACTGTGCCGACAATACGTATCTGCCGCTCAAGTGGTTCCCAAAACAATAACAATGCAGCGTGCGGATTATCGGTTAAATTCCGCGCCTTTGCACTGGCGTAATTCGAAAAGAAGACAAACCCATTTTCATCATACTGTTTCAATAATACCATTCTCGCAGAAGGACGCCCCTGAAGATCGGCAGTTGCAAGAGCCATGGCATTCACTTCGGGAATTTTGGAATTCACCGCTTCTTTAAACCATGTGTTAAATTGAGAAAAGGGATTTTTGTCAACATCATGTTCATCCAACGAACCTTTTTTAAATTCGGTGCGCAGATCGGATATGGAAGGGTGGTTGCTCATTGATGCTAAATATAGCAAAAAATTGCTTACCGCAGAAGAAACAAAAAATCCCCGATACTACGATCATATCGAAGATTTCAGCAGTATTTTTTTGACCTTGAATCCCAGCATATTCCGCTAAGAACGAAGCACCAATTCCGTCTGCACCGGTAGTTTCTTTTTCACCACTTTTCTCATCTCCCGTTCCGAGAGCATTCCCAGTTCCGCTTTTAACTCATCCTTTGTATATCCCAGCGGCTCCAGTAATGTTTCGGCCGCTTCATAGACCATCTCCGAATATTTTTCCGCATCATATCCATCATCGAGTGCGTACAGCGCTAGCGGTTTTGCCTTCATCTGATCTTTTTTTCCTGATGCATCTGTAATGATGTACTGAATGCTCTCTCCCGCCATCAAATGCACGCCCGCTTCTGCCAGAGTCTGCGAGACAATCGCGTTGACGCTCTTGTTCTCGTATTCGTACGGATCCTTCGAAATCGTACGGCGGATGACAAGATCGAACGGCGACACATTCCCCAGCCGGAGCGCATCGATAAAGTCGCGCGCCGTTCTCATCACTTCCGGCACCAGCGCCTTCACACCGGCAACAGTATTTGCACCGGACATCACCTTCAGCATTGCTTCCTGCGCACGCTGTACATATTTCGGGACATCCCTTCTCCGCACCTCGATCCCCCGCACTTTGAACTCACCGGTGTCATACATTCCCACATACCGTGTCGCCGTCGGCATCTCTTCATCCATTCTCGAGACAGGGAACAGTATCCAATCATAAATCCCTTCTACGGAAATCTTGATCTTTGTCTCGGCTTCAATCTTCAAGGAAAGTTCATAATAGTCCTGATGCGTTGCCCCTTTTTTTTTCAACCACACACAATCCACGATGGCGTGGATCAATTCGAAACCATCCTGCTCAGCAATTTCTTTTGCGCGAAGCAGCCAGTCACGCGCGAAGGCGTTCACCGATTCATGCGCTTCGATCCTGCCGAGACGGGATTTCTTAAAACCAAGATAACCGAAACAGGTTACCAGAATCCATTTCAGAGCAGTCTGCTTATTATGATACTTTTTCCGCAGCGCCTCTGTCGCCGCCTCTGCCTTCATCTTTTTGTACAGCGCACGTTTCCTAATGATCGGCTCCAACGTTGTCGGAACCAGACCTCTGCGCTTTTCGCAGATGCGGAATCCGATCTCCGGCACAAAATGTTTCGAATCCGGACAGCAGGGACAGTCCAGCGTTTCGGTGGAGATATTGTGATTCCGCATGATGGTCGGATACATAGAAGCAAAATCCAGCTCCGCCACCTGTTCGTGATATCCGATCTCCGGCATAAAATGAAGCCCGCCTCTGTCCGACTTCAGCAACGTCGTCAGCGATTTGAACGCCTCTTTGATTGGACGTTTGTATGGAACGAGCACATTGTTCCGGTACGTCCATGAGATCTGCATGGACGACAATGCCGAACCGATGCTGGTTCGCGCTTGCTGCTGCACACCAATCTGCGACATGCGCGAAAGATCGAACAGTCCGTCCAAATCCCCTTCATTCAGAATAAACGAATTTTCCTTGTCCAGATGCCACCGTCCGGAGAGCGCAAACGTCGCATCCCGTTGTTTCACCTGGCCGTAGGAAAAAAAGGAGATTGCTTTGGAGAGAATGAATCCGGCGTTCTCGTCACGGTTCAGATACAGCGGCATCTTCAGTTCGGAAGCGGTCTGCTGCAACATCGGCAGCAATGTCGCATCGCCGAAATCGGTCAGCAGTACATCGGGATCATACTTATAGAGATAATAATTAATCTGACTGATCAACTCCCGCGGCGATTCCTGCTGCAGCACCGTCTTTCTTCCATCTACTTCCACTTCAATCTCCAGAAACCGCTGATACTTCGGCGCAAGTAGTTTTGCCGACGGCGTAATCGTCATAATTGTCAGCGGCGGAATGCTATAATGTTCCGTTTCTAGCCGTTCCAGCAGATTCCACGACCGGAGCACGCCGTTCTCAATCGTATATTCGCCGTACGCCAGCGGGAATAATTCCGTCGTATAATAGAACATCTGTACTGCTTTAATGTCGGCATTATAAAATTGATAGAACTTGAAGTGTTTCGATAATATCCGGACCGTTTTCTGGAACAGATTTGGATTGTGTACATGCACGGCAAACACATCCACATCCCTGTTGCTCAGCAAATCCTTCTTTGTTGTCCGCGTCATTGTTGCCACATACGGAAGCCGAAGGAGCAGTTCATTGAGCGTCACCGACTCCTGCACCGACAACTGCAGATAGAAGCAGGGAGCGAACGGATAGTCCGTTCTGTGACGGTTCCCGTCAGCATCAATAATCCAGACCGTCATGCCAGCAT
>JALNZH010000301.1 GCA_023229405.1 Bacteroidota bacterium | reverse complement strand
TGTTACCGATGAGTTTTTTAGTTTCCCCTGGGCATAGAATTCATTTACCGTCAATCGACCTGTTGAGTCCCATTCACACCGTTTACCGTGACGCTGATCGTTTTTCCACTCTGAGAGTTCCAATTTTTTCCCGTTTTCGTACCATCGTTCAATCAACACAATGAAACCGTTTTGATATACGATGGTGCAATTTTTCTTCCCGCTTAGATAAAACTCGTTACTCTTCGTCGTATCCGAATGTACTCTCACCGTTCCATTCTCATAATATTCTGTAAAGAACAGCATCCGATCATATCCCAAAACCATGGTAAACATCAACTGTCCCGAAGGAAAATACCAGGCTGTGCTGTCCAAACGTCCTACTTCGCGATTCAGAAACCGTTCGTATGCCAGTGTGCCGCTGCTGTACGTTCCCTTAACATACCGAAGGCGACTATCGCGATAATGATCTTCCGCATGTATCGGTCCATATTTCTGATCGATTGTTTCCCTCAGCACCACACCATCTTTCGGAGGTTTTCCATCACTAATTCTCCGAACTTTGCATCCTGCGGATACAATAACCAAGATCACGGCAACTATGAAAACAGAAAGAATTTTCATCTGCCCATTTTTAGGATTTTTTCTGCGATCACTGCAGCGGCGTCCGGTTTTCCCAACAGTAGACTTCGTTCACTCATCTGTGCTCTTTCTGATTCATTTTCCATCAGCCGGCGAACCGTTATTAATAACCGTTCTTGTAATTCTGCGTCTTTAATCATCACCGCAGCTCCCGATTCAACCATGGTGTTGGCGTTCAATTCTTGATGATTGGCTGCAGCATATGGATACGGAACAAGCACCGCCGGTTTTCCCAATCTGGTTAATTCTGCCAGCGTTGTCGCACCCGAACGGCTCACAATCACATTGGCGGCGGCATATCCGCAATCCATGCGGTCGACATATTTCATTATTTTGATGTTCGGATGTTGAAGGATCGAACTTGCTGACTGCCATTCTGTTTCTCCGGTCTGCCAGATTACTTGATAATCTTTTGCAATAGCATCATCAATTACTGCAGGCATTACTTTGTTAATGGACGATGCACCCAGACTGCCGCCAAACGCAAAGAGTGTCTTTTTTACTGATGACAATCCGAAAAATGCACATCCTTCGTCACGTGTCGTCTTTGATAATTCAGCACGTGTCGGATTTCCGACCACTTCAATGTTCGCATCCGGTGATAACCATTTTTTTGTGACTTCGAATTGTGTGAACACTTTCTGCACTCTTGATGCAAGCAGCCGTGTCGTCACCCCGGGATAACTATTGCTTTCATGCACTACGGTTGGGAGCTTCATCATCGACGCAACATACAGGATTGGTCCACAGACGTATCCGCCGGTGCCGACAACAACATTCGGTTTTACCCGTTGTATGAGAAAGAACGATTGAATCAATGAAACCAATACTTTCAGCGGAAACAGAATATTATTTAACCGCACTCTGCGACTGAATCCGCTGATCCAGATCGTATGAAACTGATATCCTTTTTGCGGAACCACTCTTGCTTCGATCTTCTGTTTTGTTCCGACGAATGCTACCGCTGCTTTCGGATCCTGTTTCAGGATTTCCTCCGCAATTGCGATGGCGGGATATAAGTGACCGCCGGTTCCCCCTCCCGCAAACAGGATGTTCATACTCAATAGATCTTTCCGACTGCCGGTTCGATGTTCACTGCCGGTTGTTCGATAAATTGCCGTTCACGAGGATGCAAATCCGTTTGCGATGAGATATTCAACAATACGCCGACGGCAAACGAAGAAAATATGATGGCAGTACCGCCATAACTCACGAACGGCATCGGCACACCGGTTGTTGGCGCCAGACCAAGTGTTACTAACGAATTGGCGACAGCATACAACACGATGGTAGACGTAATACCGATCGCCAGATATTTTCCGAAATCATCTGGAGCAAATTTTGCGATCTTCAATCCGCGTAACAGAATCATCAGGAACAATCCCATAAAAATGATAGTGCCGATCAAACCATATTCTTCTCCGACGATGGAGAAAATAAAATCGCCGTATGATTCCGGCAGGAAAAGATCACGCTGTTTGCTTTGTCCCATGCCGACACCGAAAATTCCGCCGTTACCAAAACCGATAATCCCCTGCAGCAACTGATAATTAGCAGTGGATGTCACAGTTTCATCGCTGCTAAAGCCGACAAACGATAAAATGCGTTTCATGCGGTACGGCGCGCTGACCATATAAATCAACAGCGCAGGAATTAAAGCCATCAGAGAAAGCAATACATGTTTCATCCTCGCCCCGCCAACGAACACCAGGATCATTCCCAACACAAAGATCATCGAACCGGTGCTGAAGTTCGGTTGCAGCATAACAAGCACCACGACGCTGCCGATCCAAAACATCAGTGGCATAAAACCGGTCTTAAAATCTGCAAGTTTTTCCCGCTTGTTCGAGAGCAGATATGCCAGATGGAACAGAAGCGCGAACTTGGCAATTTCAGACGGTTGAAGACTAAATCCGCCGATGGAAAGCCATCGGGCTGCTCCTTTCACTTCACCGCCGGTTAAACGTGTGGCAATCAACAGCAAGATAGATGCGATCAACACCCACTTCGTTAGTGGCTTATATTTTTTGTAATCCATATTTATCGCGAAGAACATCACGACCAGACCCACAAGAATTTTGGCAATGTGCTTATTTACCAATCCGCTTGCCGACTGCATCTTCTGCATCGCCCAGGTGGAAGAAGCGCTGTAAACCACCACGGTGCTCGCTACCATCAAAATAAGAACAACGAAAAGTGTGATACGATCGATATGATTTTTTTCTGATGCCATATTTTTCTACTACGTGACCGTCACCTGAAAAGCGACGGTTACGACAATCAATGCAATTGACCTACTAATTGTTTGAACACCCGTCCCCGTTCTTCATAATCCCTAAACCAATCGAACGACGTACATGCAGGAGAGAGTAACACGATATCTCCTTTTTCTGCCAGCAAAGTTGCTGTTGTAATCGCTTGCTGCATCGATTCCATATTGGGGATCGTGTCGCCAATGGTTGCAGCAGTTTCCACACGAACCTTGTCCGAAAAATTCCTGACGATCGTTTCTGCGGAATATCCTGTCGCAACGATCGCTTTTACTTTTTGCTTTACCAAACCGAAGATTGTCGAATAATCGTTTCCCTTATCTTTTCCACCCATCATCAACACAATCGGCCGATCGTAACTTTTCAGCGACATTTCCACCGCTTCTACCGTCGTCGCTTTGGAATTATTGATGTACGTAATTCCATTTACTTCTCTGACTACTTCCTGACGGTGTTCAACTCCCTTAAAATTCCGCAATGTTGATTTAATATGCGCCGGTGTCACACCCATCACTTGCGCTGCCAGTGTTGCTGCCATCGCGTTCTGAAGATTATGCTCACCTTTGATCGATATATCATCGACGGAAATAATTGGATACTCTTTGCCGTCTAAATGTGTCATCAGCATCCCATTTTCCTGAAATGCACCCTGCTCCTGCTTTTTCGTTGAACTGAAATATACGGCTGCCGATCGATGTCCCGTTACAGTTTTTTTCGTCCACTCATCATCCGCATTGCTGATAAACAGATCATTCTGCGTCTGGTTCTTCACGATCCGTCCTTTCGATGACGCATATTGTTCCATCGAATTATTATACCGATCGAGATGGTTCCTGGTAATATTCACAATCATCGCAACCTTCGGCCGGAACGTATCGATAAAATCCAGCTGAAAACTGCTCACCTCAAGAACGACAACAGTTTCCGGATCAATGTCCAGAACGAGTGATGAGAATGCCGTTCCAATGTTACCCGCAACAACGTGTTTTTTCTTTGCATCGTTGAAAATCCTTCCAAGCAATGCTGTGGTGGTTGTTTTTCCGTTACTGCCGGTGATGGCGATAATCGGTCCGAGACAAAACCAACTGGCAACTTCAATCTCTGCAACAATTTTAATACCGCGTTTTTGCGCTTCCAGAACAACCGGTGCGTTCGTCGGAACGCCCGGACTAATGACCATTAAAGAACAATCATACACCCGTTCGCTATGTCCTCCGAACTCACACTCAAACTTCCCCGCTCGAAGCTTCTCAATATTTTTTACCGTGCTTTCACTTTTGCCGAAATCACTAATAAAAACTATCGCTCCTTTTTTCTGAAGCAGTTGCGCAACAGCAACTCCGCTTCGTTCTGCTCCTATTACACTGATCTTTGTCTTAACAAGTTCCATCGTTCCAATGACATCGTTGTTCTGCGTTCTCGGCGAGCTCCGCGGTGCATGATTTTTACCGTACTTTAAATGTTGTCAAACTTAGGATCATCATCAGAATTGCAAGAATATAAAACCGGGTGACGATCTTCGGTTCCGCCCAGCCGAGCAATTCAAAATGGTGATGGATCGGTGCCATCTTGAACACACGGCGACCTTCGCCGTATCGTTTTTTTGTATACTTAAAATAAACACGCTGCATGATCACGGAAACTGTTTCCATAAAGAAGATTCCACC
>JALNZH010000300.1 GCA_023229405.1 Bacteroidota bacterium | reverse complement strand
AAAAGCGGCGTTCTTCGCAGATGAACTTTCCACCATACAGTCTTTTTTCATCGACAGGGAAAGCGTACAAACAAATATTGTGCTTGTTGATGTTCAAAAAACCGGAAAAACACCGCAAGAGATTATTACAGTTGCAAAAGAGCATGGAATTCTTATTTCCGGCGGTACGTTTACCTCATTTCGCGCAGTGATGCATCTTGATGTTACGATGGATCAGGTAAAAATAGCGGTACAAACATTGAAGAAAATATTCCACTAATGCATATGGATGATCTGCAGTTATCACAATTTAAACACACGCACACTATTACTGTTCGTAATTACGAAATCGACTGGCAGGGAATTGTCCACAACGGTAATTATTTGCTCTATTTTGAAATTGCCCGGGTAGAATATTTTAAAGCGATCGGTGTAAAAGTGGATCAGCGTTCCATTAACGGACCGATCCGTATCGTCATCGTTCGCAATGAATTGGATTATCTTTCATCCGCAACGTTCGACGATACGCTCATCATCCATACTCGTATTACTGCCGTGAAGAACTCAAGTTTTATTTGTGAAGCGGTCATGATAAAAAAATCAAATCAAGCACCCGTTGCAAAGAATATTTCTATTCTTGTTTGGACAGACCCCACAACAGGAAAATCAATGACCATTCCGAACGAAATCCGGGGCCTTGTGGATGTCTACGAACAGGGTAATGTAGCCATTCAACAACCGATCACTCACGTTTAACATTTCATCGAAGAGCAAGAATATAATAATGATCTCATTTGAAGAATTTGCCAAATTAACGTCTCAGGGAAATGTCATACCATTGTATGATGAATTTCTTGCAGATACTGAAACGCCGGTATCAGTGTATCTGAAGGTCCGAGACGAAAGTCCGTATTCGTTTCTGTTGGAGAGTATTGAAGGTGGAGAAAAGATCGGGCGATATTCATTTATCGGGTTTAATCCTTTCAGTAATTTTATCATCAGAGGAAAATCGTTTACGATTGAGTCGCGTCATCCAGATGTAACCGTTCTTCCGACATTAGTGAATGGAATAACTGATCCGATTGTTGCTTTAAAAAAGATTTTTTCTCATTACAAAACAGCCGATGTTGACGGTTTGCCGCGTCTCGCCAGCGGTGCAATCGGCTATTTTGGATATGAAACAGTACAATTGGTAGAAAATATTCCTTCTTCACCCATCGATGAATTGAAACTTGATGACGCAGTTTTGATGTTTCTTGACACACTGTTCGTCTTTGATAATGTAAAACGGAAATTGTTGGTCGTGTCGAATGCATACGTGCCGGAAAATTCATCAACGGAATATCTGAAGACAGAATACAATAAAGCCGCACGGGAAATTGCTGCAATGAAGCGGATATTAATGAAAACCATTCCCGTTGATACACCAACACCAATGATCGGACCGATTGAACCGTCCATGACGAAGGAACAGTATGAATCATTGGTGCAACGGTCAATTGATTATATCATCGAAGGCGATATCTTTCAGGTATTACCATCACACCGGATGAAACGGAAGTATGACGGTGACCCGTTTGCCGTTTATCGTATGCTGCGAGTGATTAATCCCTCGCCGTATATGTATTTTTTTGATTTGAACGGATTATGTATTGCCGGTTCGTCGCCGGAGTTATTAGTCCGTGTAGAGAACGGCATTGTTGAAACACGACCGCTTGCCGGTACTCGCAAACGCGGTGCTACGGAAACTGAAGACATTGCATTGGCTGCCGAACTTCTTGCCGATCCAAAAGAACGAGCTGAACACTTAATGCTGATCGACCTCGGCCGAAATGACATCGGCAGGATCAGTGAATTCGGTAAAGTGGACGTTACGGAGTACATGGTGATTGAACGGTATTCACATGTGATGCATATCGTTTCAAATGTTAAAGGGACGCTCCGAAAAGACCTTTCATCGATCGATGCATTCTTTTCTTGTTTCCCTGCAGGAACGCTTTCTGGAGCACCTAAGATACGCGCTATGGAGATTATCGCCGAATTGGAACCTGTCAAACGCGGCATCTACGGAGGAGCGATCGGATATTTGGATTTTTCCGGCAATCTCGATTCCTGTATCGCCATTCGTACGACGATCATTAAAGACGGTTATGCCTATTTTCAAGCAGGGGCAGGAATCGTATATGATTCGGTCCCTTCTCGCGAATACGAAGAGACACGGATAAAAATGGATGCGGTGATCCGTGCCGTAGAAGCAACCTCAACTTTGTAGGAATTATGGTTCTTATTATTGACAATTATGATTCATTCACGTACAATCTTGTGCAATACATCGGCGAGATGAACGTGGAGCTTTCCATCGTACGGAATGATAAAATTACGCTAGACGAAATACGCTACCGTGCGCCGGAGGCTATTGTTATTTCGCCCGGGCCGTGTACACCGAAAGAAGCGGGAGTTTCTGTTCCTCTGATTAAAGAATTTTGCAGGGAGATTCCAATTCTTGGCGTTTGTTTGGGTCACCAATCGATCGGAGAAGCGTTTGGCGGCAATATAGTAAAAGCACCTAGTGTGGTGCACGGAAAAACATCCGAAATACTACATGAAGGAAAAGGAATCTTCCGTGACATCCCAAATCGTTTCCAAGCTGCCCGGTATCATTCATTAGTGATTGAACCGAAGACAATGCCGGAAGAACTTGAAGTGACGGCCAGAACAGAAGACGGTGTTGTGATGGGAGTCCAACATCGACACTATCCAATCTTCGGTGTGCAGTTCCATCCGGAATCGATTGCAACGCAGCATGGAAAAGTATTGCTGCGTAATTTTTTGGAAAAACGGTATTAAGGAATTATGGAAAAGGCAAAAATCACTGAGATATTGGATGAAGTAGGAACGTTGCTGGAATTGAAAGGGGAGAATCCTTTTAAAAGCAGAGCGTTCCATAATGCCGCCCGAATTCTTGCCGGAGTTACTGAAGACCTAAACGAACTCGTAAAAAACGGGGAACTTCGTTCCATTAAAGGGATCGGTGAAAGTACCGCAAAAATTATCTCCGATCTTGTTACCACCGGTTCATCGTCAGACCATGAGAGTCTAAAAAAATATTTCCCTGCCGGTATTTTTGATGTGATGAAAATTCAGGGGATGGGTCCGAAAAAAGTTTCCTTAGTGTACAAAAAATTGAAGATTGCCTCGATTGATGATCTTGAAAAAGCAGCGCGTGCCGGCAAGCTGGAGAAACTGGAAGGATTCGGGAAAAAAACTGAAGAAAATATTCTTCTTGGCATTGCACAGGTGAGAACCCATGCGTCAAAATTCCATATCCATATTGCAGAAAAAGCAGCTCAAGCGATACTTGAATCTCTATCAACACACAAAGGGATCATTCGGTCAGAAATAGCCGGCAGCCTTCGGAGAAAAAAAGAAACAATTGGGGATATCGATATCGTCGTGAGTGCTAAGTCAAAAGACGCACAAAGTATCATGAAAATATTCACCACGCATCCGAATGTTGAACGGATTACTGGCGAAGGTGAAACAAAGTCGAGTGTCGTACTGAATTCCGGTATCAATTGCGATCTGAGAATTGTTGAAGAGAAAGCATTTCCTTTTGCACTTAATTATTTCACCGGAAGTAAAGATCACAACGTTCGGATACGGTCGCTAGCAAGAGAAAACGGCTGGTCATTAAATGAATACGGATTTTCTTTAATTGAACCTGGGAAGAAAATTAAACCCCTTCCCAAATCAATCAAGTCTGAAGAAGATATTTATAAAGCAGTCGGACTTCAATATGTTGAACCAGAATTGCGCGAAGATCTCGGCGAAATCGAAGCTTCAGCAACAGGAAAATTGCCAACGCTGGTAACTTGGAACGATATACGGGGGACGTTTCATTGCCATACAAACTATAGTGATGGTCATAACACATTAACCGAGATGGCCGCTGCCGCACAAAAACTTGGTTGGGAATACCTAGGAATAGCAGACCACAGTAAAGTAGCGGCATATGCCAACGGACTTACCGAAGATCGCGTTAAAAAACAGCACAAGGAAATTGAAACACTAAATGAAACATTTAAGGGATTTAAACTGTTCAAGGGAACCGAAGTTGATATTCTTCCTTCTGGAGAACTTGATTTCAGCGATAAAGTATTAGCATCGTTCGATTATGTCGTGGCTTCTGTTCACAGCAGCTTCAAAATGAGCGAAGCGGATATGACGAAACGGATTATGAAAGCTCTGAAGAATAAATATGTGACAATGTTAGGTCATTTAACCGGTCGATTATTACTGGAACGGGAAAGTTATCCCTTGAATCAAACGGAAATTATCAATGCGGCATCAGATCTGGGCAAGATCATCGAAATCAACGCACATCCGATGCGATTAGATCTTGATTGGAGAATGGTAAAATATGCAAGACAAAAAGGAGTTTTAATTGCAATTAATCCTGATTCTCATGTCACCTCAGGATTGACGGATGTGAAATATGGAGTCGGTATTGCAAGAAAAGGGTGGTGTGAAAAGCGGGATATTCTCAACACGAAGAGTGTAAAACAGGTGGATTTATACTTAAAGAAATAAAATTTATTTAACGCCCAGTCAACTTAACATAATCCT
>JALNZH010000299.1 GCA_023229405.1 Bacteroidota bacterium | reverse complement strand
CTTCAACCACGATTAAATAGTATATTTCGTCGTGGTTTTTTATTTTTGAAAGGATACGAAATACAATGACAAAGTTGATCTTGATTCGCCACGGTGAATCACAATGGAATCTTGAGAATCGTTTTACCGGATGGGTTGATGTCCCTCTTTCACCCAAGGGTGAACAGGAAGCAAAAGCTGCCGGAGAAAAATTGAAAGAATATAAATTTGACAAGGCATTTACGTCAAAACTTCAACGTGCAAATAATACGTTGAAATTTATTTTGCAGGCCAACGGTCAAACAACTCTTTCAACGGAATATGATATTGCCCTGAACGAACGGCACTATGGTGCGTTACAGGGATTGAATAAAGCGGAAACCGCACAAAAATATGGAGATGAACAGGTAAAGATCTGGCGCCGTAGTTTCGACGTACCCCCGCCGAAAGAGAAGACGGAACTGAATCCTGAAGGGATCAGCGAGAGCCTGAAAGATACTGCTGCCCGGACTCTTCCTTATTGGGAGAAAATGATCTTCCCGGAAATCAAAAATGGGAAAAATATCATCGTTGCTGCCCACGGGAATAGCCTACGCTCAATTGTTATGCATCTCGATAATCTCACAAAAGAGCAGGTTTTAGAGTTGAATATACCGACTGGGGCTCCGTTACTTTATGTTTTTGACTCAAATGGCACGATTGTTGAAAAGAAATACTTGTAAAAGGACAAATTGGTAGTCTGGAGGAAAACCGACTGCGGTGTCCGAAAGAATCGGTCATTGAGTTTCGAAGAAGTTTTTACTATTATTTCAACGGTATCATTGTAAACCTCGAGGAGAAAAATTATGGCAACGTTCATCACTGAAGAATGTATTAACTGTGGAGCATGTGAACCCGAATGCCCGAACACTGCAATTTATGCAGGCGGAGCACAATATGATTTTAAGGGCGGAAAACATGACGCCATTTCGAATGACTTCTATTATATCGTTCCGGATAAATGTACCGAATGCGTAGGTCACTTCGACCAGGAACAATGCGCTGCGGTATGTCCTGTGGATTGCTGCGTTCCCGACCCAAATCGCGCAGAAACAGAAGACGCTCTTTTTGCGCGTGCAAAAGAGATCCATCCCGAACGTGCATTCGCAGAATTAAGCGCATCGAATTCGCGGTTCAGAAAATAATTCGAACACACGATGTTTTTATAAAAGTCGGTTCATCGATTGAGCCGACTTTTTTTATTTTACAGCAGGATGGTCGTGTGGAGGAGGAAGAAAGATATTGCTAGCGAAATATTCCGATGTGAAGAATACATAACTATTATTCAAAAACAATGAAATTCAAACTAGAGATTCCGGAATTTGAAGAAAACGATATTATTTTGTATATCAATTTCTTTGGTCACAAAAAAATAGCTGTTGATGGTATTTTCCTTCGCCAGGTGAATGGACTGTATAATATCAAAAAGCACGACGGACAAAATATTCCGATTCATTTGCGGCAGCGTTGGTTTGAACTCTTTCCACATATTGAAGTGGGATTACATCGAATTGATGTGGTCGCTCCGTTACGATGGTATGAGTATGCTGGTGTGTGCCTCCCTCTATTATTGATCTACTTCTCACCCTTCTTCGGAGGATTGTTCGGAGTTGTTGGTCTGTATATCCTTGCCCGTGTGTTCCACTCTTCATTTTCTGCAATAGTCAAATTTAGTATTAGCGCAGCATATGTGCTTTTCACATTTGTGTTGATGATCGTCAGTGTTCTGGTTTTGCGTTCCAGCATTGATATGCTTGCTTCACTGGAATACAGAAATCGGATAATACCACTGGAAAAAGATGTTCACCATGATACCCATTATGGCAGGGTCAGCATCGTGCTCAGTAAGGATATGCCAGTCGATCGCTATGGATATCCTGCTGTCCATCTTGATAAGTTAGGTCTTCGGAAACTTTTGAAAGAGCGAAAGTATCGTGAGTTAAATGATACACTGAATTTCTTCCAACGCCTTTTTGAAAAAGATTTTCGATACGAATATCTTCTCTCCGAAGCATTCTTTGCATTTTATGTCAGTGATTCATCGCTTTTACGTCCGATGGAAGCGTGGAAAAATGCATATCCGATGGAATTTCAACCGCATACGGCACGCGCATTGATGAAAGTTCGAATGGGTTGGGACAGCCGGGGAACAAAGTTTGCATCGGAAACACCGGCAGAAAATTTTATTGCAATGGAACACTGCTTATCCGAAGCAAAAGAGAATGCATTTGCAGCTAATGCGGCGAATCCCCGATCACCTGTGCCATATGAGGCTTTACTCTTTATTACACTTTTACAAGGGAACCACACTGCTTCGGAGTATATTACCGAACAGGCGCTCGGTGTTTGTCCGTGCTTATATCGAGTGAGAGAAAGATATATGATGAACCTGCTGCCGAGATGGGGTGGTAGTTATGAAGACATGGACAATTTTGCCGAAGAAGCACAGACATATAAAAATATCAATCCAAAGCTTCATGTGCTCCAGGGTTTTTCGTTGTGGGATCAAGGAAGGATGTCCGAAGTGGACAGCATGCGGAATGAAGCCCTTCAGTATTATAACGCCGCATTCCAATTTGGTGAGTGTTACTTTTTTTTGAATGATCGAGGTGACAATTATTGGAGAATGGACCGTTATGCCGAATCATTGGCGGATTTCAATCGGGCGCTATATTACACACCTCAAGACCCGGATGTTTTAACATCGAAGGCAAAGGTCTTATATCAGTTAGGTGAGATTGATGAATCGTTGAAATATCTTGATTCGGCGACGGTTATTGATCCATTTATGAAATACGAAATTCTCGAATGGAAAGAGTATGCTGCGCAACAATTGGTGATACAAGGATATCAATTTTATAAATCAAAATACTCTGACGAAGCCATTCAGCAATATAATTTAGCTGTTCGGTATCACCATACCTATGCGCTGGCTTTTTTTTACCGTGGCGTGGTTTTTGCAGACAATCAACGGTATTCCGAAGCGATTGAAGATTTCCGTACTGCAATAAAGTACGATCCTCATAATATTGATCCATACATTTATCTGGATTGGTGCTGGACGCAGTCCAGTGAATGGGGGGCAATAATCCGATTATGGAATTCGTATATTGCGTTGGAACCGAACAATGGCCGTGCATATCGTGAGCGCAGCGGTGCTGAATATAAAAATGGCGAAATTGGTGCTGCAATAAGAGATTTGCAAAAAGGCTGTGAATTACATGATGAAGAATCGTGTCGATTGTTGCCACAGGTAAAGAACGGAACTATCAAATAGGATAATAATAAGGCGTATGAAAATCGGAAATTATACACTGACATCAATTGAAACCGGTCGTTTCTCCCTTGATGGCGGTGCAATGTTTGGTGTTGTGCCGTGGATCTTTTGGTCTAAAACAAATCCACCGGATGAACGGATGAGAATTACGCTTGCCTCGCGATGTTTGCTCATTCGCGGTGAAGGGAAGATTATCCTTGTCGATACCGGAAATGGATCAAAGTGGAATGACAAGGTAAAAGATATTTACCGTCTTGATAATTCTCAATTTGCATTGGAAACATCGCTATTTGAACATGGAGTGAAACCAGAGGATGTCACGGATGTTATTCTGACGCATCTTCATTTTGACCATTGCGGCGGAAGCACGAAGATGGTTGATGGAACACTTGTCCCGACATTCCCTCATGCGGTGCATTACGTTCAAAAAGCACACTGGGATCTGTCCCAAAATCCTTCGGACCGGGATCGCGCTAGTTTTATGAAAGACGATTTCATGGTCTTGTACGAACGCGGGATGTTCAAGTTTACCGAAGGAGAGCAAGAGATTTTTCCCGGGATTTCCGTTGTGGTGTGCAACGGTCATACAGTGGCTCAACAGCTTCCCAAGATAACAGACGGAATTACCACAGTGTTGTTTTGTTGTGACCTTGTGCCGACGACATCGCATATTCCGATGCCGTATGTTATGGGGTATGATCTTCGCCCCCTCGGGACATTGGAAGAGAAGAAAAGAATTTTAACGCAGGCGGAACGCGAAGGATGGATACTTTTCTTCGAACATGATCCGGTAACAACAGCGGCGACATTACAGAAAACGGTAAAAGGGTTAGGAATTAAAGAAAAGATTCAGTTATGAGCTACACATACATCTGTCAGTTCGATGTTGCACCAGGAAAAGAGCTGGAGTTCGAGCATAGCTACGGTGCAAATGGTGACGGGGTAACGTTGTTCAAAACTGATCCGTTATATATTGAAATTGAATTATTTCGAGATATGCAACATTCGGATAGATGTGTGACAATTGATCGATGGAAGATCCGCGAGGCATATCTCGCATTTAAACAACACCACAGAATGGAATTCGATGCATTAGATGTGCAATGCGATGCATTAACGGTGCACGAGATTCTGCTCGGGAAATATGAATCTGTCGAATAAGGAAACACTGATGATACGTACCACTGTATCGGTAGACGAGGTGAAACCAGGAAGAGGGAAACGCATTGTCATCGACGGGGAAGAGATTGTGCTATTTACGGTAGATGGGCAGATTTGCGCAGTCTCAAATACATGTCCGCATCAAAAATACAAAAAATTGCA
>JALNZH010000298.1 GCA_023229405.1 Bacteroidota bacterium | reverse complement strand
CTTTCACATTTTGCAGAATTTTTTCTGCGGTAAGCGATTGCGCTTGTAACGATATATAGTTCACGGCAACAAGCAGGAAAAAATAAATAAATATTTTTTTCATGGTCATCTCACGATTACGTATTTCATTTTTTTACAACAACGATGTTATAGAGAATCATCAAGAGCGTCGATCCGAATCCGATCGCCGCAAGAATGCCCCACATCATCATAGGATTCATTGAGTCCTGCAGATAGGTTTTTACTAGCCAACCGGAGAGCGGCCCTGCAACGAACGAACCGATGGATACCGGCAGGAAGGCGAATCCCATATACGTTCCGACCTGCTCCTTTGGTGCGAGAGATGCGACATATTCATAAAACCGCGGCGCCTGTGTTGCTTCGCCGATGGCGAACAACATCATTGCAATCACCGCTGCGGTGATGGTGGGGGAAAATGCCATCAGAATCCATGAACAGCTGGCAATGGCGAAGCCGAGGGACATGGCTGTAATAGGGCTCCATCGTTTTACCATGGCAGTAACAGGAACACTGACAAGGATGATTGTCCACGCATCGACTGTTTCTAATAACTCGAATTGCGCAAACTTCAACACTTCTGTAATATAAAACGGGAATGAATAGAAAATCTGCCAGAACATAATCCAGAATCCTGAGAAAATAACTAGGAACGAGATGAATTTGATATTTCTGAATACAGTCAGCATATCTTTAAACACTTTTGCCAGCGATGCCTGCGGTTTGGCATTTGCCGGTTTTGGTGGTTCTTTATAAAAAAATAATGTGCCGAGCAATAACATAAACGAGGTCAGGGAAGACATGATTAATACGTATTCAATGCCTAATCCTTCGCGAACCTGAAGCGCAAGGATCGGTCCGACGGCGCCGCCGATATTCACAAGCGTATAATAGATGGAATAGCCCAGTGATTGCACATTTTCATTTGCCGTTTTTGCCACCGTACCAACAATACACGGTTTAATTAATGATCCCCCAATTGCCGTTAAGATTAACACTGTAACGACGTAGTTTGTTTTTCCGATTGACTCGACAATTGTTTGACCGAACTCCAATCCTGCCAGGCCAATAAGAAAATATCCGATGGTAAAGAATGCAAAACATGCTGCAAGCGTTCGTTTGAATCCGTATCGATCAACAAAAACACCAGCGATGATCGGAAGGGAATAGAGCAGTCCGGAAAATAATCCGGCCAGTGTTCCTGCCGCCTGCACTCCGAGTCCGACACGGTTAGCCAAATACACAGTGAGAACGGCTTTCGATCCGTAAAATGCAAATCGCTCAAACAATTCCAGCGTATTGGCGATCCAAAACGTTGGAAGGAATCCCGTTTTCACTTCGTTGATGGTTTTTGAGATATTCATGTAGCTCCTGCAATTTCAAAAAAATAGTATTTAAAATTTATTTTAAGCAGCACTTCTATGGTATACGAGATATTTGTCTTTGCGATGACAATCTCATTATGTTTATGTTACGATAAAATATCCTTGCGTTTGAAAATCCACAGTGTTGCGGCCCAAAATGCGGCGTTATATCCTCCCAGAATTAAAACGGAATTACGAATAATGACCCAATCATACGGATCACGAAGGGCTTGTTGCCAAACATTCATATGTGTGGTAAACAGCCAAGGTTTAATCGACTCCACGGATTCCACGGGTAAAAATGTGATGATGTAAAAAATGGCGATGATTGTCATGGTGATGATAATCGGTCCGATCGCATTTTCCACAAACGAAGAGATAAAAAATGCGAGCGAAGCAACGACAAACATGGACCAAATGGCAAGCGTATACGCAAAAAGGAAATGAACAGCTAGATTCGATTCCGAGAGAATAACAATTCCCTCTTTGTCCATCGCAATAAGGTCGCCGGTGCCGAAAATCCAGAGGCCGAGGCCTACGGAAAAAAAAGCAATGGTACTAACCAACGAAGCGGTGTAGAGAAGAGTGGCAATATATTTTGCATTGAGAATTTTTGTCCGTGAAACCGGGCGAATGAGAGTCAATCGAAAAGTTCCAGCAGTGGCTTCACCGGAAAGCTGATCGCCGGCCACAAGCGCGATGAGTGCAGGAACATGCACCCATAATCCGTTCATGATAATTTGTGCGATGACCCACCCATTAAAGAGATTTCCGGTGATAAGAAACTCTGACTGCAGTGTACGGAGTTGATACTGAATAAACTTACCCCCTTCAATCCACATAATCCACATAATCACCGGGATGAGAACACCGACAGCGATAAATCCGATGTAGGTCCGCCATTTGGCGTAGGTTTTGAACAGCTCCCAATAGATTAGGTTGAACATAGTAAACAAGTAAAAAGTGAGAAGTGGAAAAGTTGACTCAATACATTTGCTTCTTAACTTTCGGTTGTCTTTTCCAAGAAGTACTCTTCCAGACTGTGCTTCGGCTGAATGGAGTATACTTTACATTTTGCCGCCACCAATTCTTTAACAACAGCGGGAACATGTTTTGGATCGATCTGCGCGACGATTCCATCCTCTGTCTGGGCGACGCCGCCGACATATTCCATTTTCTCTACAACACTTTTCGCACGCCTCACCGGTTCTGCATGGATCAGAATTTTATTGGCGTTGGTCTTCAATAACTCTTCCACGCTTCCCTGAACGATCATTTTACCTTTATTGATAATTGCCATTCTTGTCGCAACCTGTTCCACTTCATTCAGTAAGTGTGATGAAAGGAAGACCGTGATGCCGCGATCATTCGTCAATTTGGTGATCAGTTCCCGTACCTCCTTCATTCCCTGAGGATCGAGTCCGTTGGTCGGTTCATCCAGCATAATCAACAGCGGATCGCAGAGTAACGCCTGTGCGATGCCGAGGCGCTGCTTCATGCCGTGAGAAAACGTCTTCACTTTGTCCAGAGCGCGTTCGGCGAGTCCGACGGTCTCCAACGTCTCCATGATCTTGATATTTTCGGGGGTTGTGCCGAGCGTGAGCGAACCGGCAATCTGCATATTGCGATAGGCGGAGAGGTAGAGATAAAAATCGGGTTTTTCCACGATGCCGGCGACGTTGTGTAATGCACGTTCGCGCTGTGTAAACAGATCGTGTCCGAACAGTTCCACTGTTCCTGTTGTTGGTTTGATCAGGGAGAGGATCATACGGATAGAAGTGCTTTTACCGGCGCCGTTCGGACCGAGAAATCCAAACACATCACCCCGATGGACTTCAAGATTGATATCCCGGGCAGCCCATCGGTCTTTATAATGTTTGCCGAGGTTTGTTGTTCGGAGGATGATTTCACTCATCACATTTGATAATTAAAAATGTATAATTGATAATTGCTGCACCATCGCACTATTATGCATTGTCAATTACCTCTTGATGTATTCCTTCGGCTATTTCTGCTCGCGGACCACGTCGTTATTTTGAATCCCTTTTCCATCCTGCACTGTAGCTTTCGCCGCTTTTCCTTTTAACGCATCGTCGGTCACTTTAATCGTTCCAATTTTTGTTTCTTCTGCACCAAGCGACATTCCCGTATCAGGATCGATCACATCTTCTCCCACACGATACACATCGAATTCCATTCCCGGCTTGACGTTTCCGTCGGCGCCCGGTTTCATCAGGAGTGTACCGTCAGCATTCACTTTTAAAATTTTCCCCATCCAAGGAATTTTCGTCATATTTTCGGTGATCAGTTCAATGACGCCATCCACCGCTTCTCGTGTGGCTTTTCCCGCATCCGTATCGTCCCAGCTGTCCATATTATTAAAATCAATACTTTCGTAACTGACGGAAACACCTGTCGTCGATTCGCTTCCTTCTTTAGTCTCGGCAGCGATAATTTCACCAGAGGTTGTGTTGACAAGACGGACATCCACCACAGCCCGGGCAGTTTTTGTTTTTAATGCTGCACCAAATAGCGGTACGCTTCCACCGACATTACTTTCTTTTGTCCCAAATTCAGAGACGCTGCCGACAACGAACAGTTCTGCGCCGAGCAGTTTTCCAACTTTCGGTGCGGATTCCGGCGTGACCAGTCCGCTCTCGCCCAATTTTTGTTCAGCCAGCACTTTGTCCAGTTCCTGCCGCTCGATCACGATGAATTTTCCGCTTTTTACGAGAGCAGTGGTTAGCATATCGGCCACGCCAGCACCGAGATGATTATATCCCGAACCGGACCGGTCTTCGAACACGGAAACGGCGACCCGTTTTTTCAATTGTGCATCGGATATGGTAGAAAGTAAGGATATGGAAAGGAGTATTGACAATAGCTTCATGACGGCCTCTTTATATTGTGTGAATTGTTCTCGCCCCCGAGAAAATATAGAGAGAATGGGCTGAAGATGCAATCCAAGATAACGTGCATAACGGATTCATTTTCTTCGATTTCGATAACTATCATATATTGTCATACTTGTCCAAAATAAATCATACAAGAGAAAAACTTATTCCTTCATTTCTTGACGGGGTTCCGAAGGAATGCCGACAAGGTATAAAGATTTGGTCGGCACAAGAAAAGAAGCAAAAGAACCTCTTGCGAAATGTAACGCGCTCGCTGAATCCCGTTCGCACTTGCCTGTAGATGGAAAAAAACGCCATCAAAAGTCCCTTCATGATTTCAGACCCCCCTCTGTATCTCCCCCCTTGGTAGGGGGGAGAAA
>JALNZH010000010.1 GCA_023229405.1 Bacteroidota bacterium | reverse complement strand
ACACGGAAAGGGCACGAAGTGGCAGGAATCGTCCGTATTGCTTTACAGCGTCTTCAATTTGCTGCGCAAGTTCCCGAGTTGGAGTCAGTACCAGTGCTTTAATGTGGTGTGTTTTTTCAGTTTTTTCCGCCAGGCGGTTCAGAATAGGTAGTGTAAATGCCGCAGTTTTCCCGGTTCCGGTTTGTGCGCACCCGATAATATCTTTTCCTTCGATGGCGGAGGGAATTGCACGTGATTGAATTTCTGTGGGGGCGGTGAACCCCGTGGCAAGGATTCCTTGCACAAGCCGGTCATTCAGACCAAGAGCTTTAAAAGCCATTTTAGTTGTTCCTTTGATCACTTGCCCAATTGTGAGAATTTCCCCGTCGTTTAACGGAATGAAATAACTATTCCTCGGCGGACTCTGCGGTGCAATGATCTGATGTTGTGTTAAAAAAGACTCGCTGCTTTGGGATGCAGTGTGCGGAAGGAGTGTCCTAATGCGAATTGCTATCTGAGAAGCGTGTCGTAAATCCGCTTCTGAGATAATGAAATCTTTTCAGATGCGGCGTTGCATATGTGCAACGGTGTAAGATACACAATGAATCGCAGATATCCTATTAATGTTTGTTAATGTATGGTTGTCGCATCAATTATACTGTTTCTCAACGACTTCACTACTTATGTTTCCACGCTGCTTTTCTCTTTTCAACAAACGCTTTCATACCTTGTTGTTGATCCTCGGTATCAAAGAGATCTGCAAATCGGCGTCGCTCGAACGCAATACCGTCGGTCAGCGAAAGATCATCCGCCGCATTTACCATTGCTTTATTGGCAATAGATGCCATCATCGGCTTTGAAGCGATTTTTTTTGCGAATGCTTTTGCTTCTTCAAGAAGAAATTCATTCGGCACAACTTTGTTTACCAATCCCCATTTCACAGCATCGTCTGCGGAGAACATATCGCCGGTGAGTAGCATTTCCATTGCGCGGTATTTCCCCAGCGCACGGGTAATTCTTTGCGATCCACCCATGCCGGGGATTACTCCGAGATTAATTTCCGGCTGTCCGAACTTTGCGGATTCCGCTGCGATGATCACGTCGCACGCCATCACCAGTTCGCATCCACCGCCAAGCGCAAATCCGCTCACAGCGGCGATCATCGGTTTTTTGATAGTGCGTAATTTGGTGAACGGTTCAAACTGATTGTCGTTGAACATCTGTTCGGCATTTTTCTCCATCATTTCTTTAATGTCCGCACCGGCAGCAAACGCTTTTTCATTCCCGGTAATAATGGAACACCGTACGTCATTATCGTTGTCCAATGTTGAGAGTGCGTCATGCAATTCGCGGAGCACCTGTGAATTTAATGCATTTAACGCTTGTGGTCGATTAAGCTGAATTAAGGCAAATCCGTCTTGTTTGGTAATCAGTAGTGTTTCGTAGGTCATAGGACATTCTCCTGAATAGTATGCTGAATATAGCGCTTGATCCCCGAAAGTAAAAGAAACAATACAAATTTATTTTCCAGTACTTGCTTTCGTTCGAACAAACGGGGATATTTGTACGTTGGTCTAGGCATTCCAACTCTTAAAAAAGGAGGGGTTATGCATCATCACATCGATCATCTCAAAGCATCCCGCACAACCGCTCGGATCCTGAGTCTGTTGTTGTTCACTCTCTGGGGAACATTTTTTGTTGAACATCTTTCTTGGTTTTCCACAGAAGCACTCGATACACCTCCGTTGATTGTCTGGCTAGCCCAGGCAACGCATTTTCTGTTGCTGGTAGGGTATCTCGTATCGTTGAAATGGGAACGGATTGGGAGTGTACTGATTGTCGCGAATGCTGTTCTATTTTTCGGTTACGCTGCAGGAACGAATGCCGTTCCGTTTATTGTGGTGAGTGTGTTTCCTGTAATGATCTATGCGTATTGCTGGATGAAGCATCATCATGTAACGAGAATCGTGTAGTGCACCGATAATTATTTTATCGGTTCGGTGTATGACGAAAACGTCACCCCCTCCGGTCTGACCAGGTACGCTGTATCAAGCTGGAAGATTCTCCACTTATCATATTTCCCTTTATACCATAATTTTAAGTAGAACCGTTTTGCCGATGGTTGCAGGATGAACTGTTCTTTGGCAACGTCTCTCGGTCCGTCACACGGCGTCGGCGGAATAAAATCTCTGATGATAATAATGATTGTATCCGCGTTTTCATAGTCCCTCGTATCCATCCGATAATTGCGGCAGGGAAATTTTTTGATGGAATGGAGCGTTACAACCGATTTTGTTTCCTGCCGATCGAGCGTGAATGATAATTCCTCGTCCTGCGCCAATATCGCTTGGCTAAAAACGGCAATCCAAAGAATGTAGTAAAACCGTGGTTGTATCATGTACTGCAGATTTACTGAAATAATGAAGTGGTTTTTTTTCTATCGTTCGCAATGTAATGTCAAAAATATCGGAGAGCAAGGGATTTTACTAAAGAAAAATTGCTAAACACAGCGTATCATCCGATGCCTAGGTCCTAATTGGTAGTCGCACGGATAAAATCTGAACGCTCTGGTGTAATTGTGAACGAGTCATCGTCAAATTCAACATGAAAAAAATTGATCCGCTTATCAGACAGGAATCGAAGAACAAATTCGTTATCACGGATCCCGTACACTTCCACAATTTCTTTTGCCTTATCCGGCACATTGTTGCAATTTTGCCTGCTATCAATCCCTAGAATATTAACCGTTAACGTATCTCTGGACCATTCTTGCCGTATATAAATTCCGTAATTTGAGCAGGTGTACGTCTTTGTCGATGAGACGATCATCACCGGCGTGGTACTTATCATCCCTAATTGAAACACGTAATCGCCTTTTTGTGCAAAGGAGAATTCACTGGTGAGGAGAATAAAGGGGAATAAAAGCAGCATTTTCATAGGAACCTTGTTTAGTGTTGCCCTAATATAGAGAAACAATCCCGGTATTTGCCACAACCATTTTTTGGTTCTTGAAGTCTAATGAATAAACGCAGTCATATGGCGCAAACAGATAGAGAATTGATCGCACGCTCAAAAGCCGGTGATTCTTCGGCATTTGAACAGCTCATCTTTCGGTACGATAAAGATGTACTGAATATTGCCGCGCGCTATACGCAATGTGCCGATGATGCAAAGGATATTTATCAGGAATCGTTTATCCGGGTATATAAAGGACTTGGAAAATTTGAACAAAAAAGCGAGTTCACCACCTGGTTATATCGTATTGTTACGAATGTGTGTTTAACATATAAAGAGAAAAAGCGTAGAACATCAATGAGTTCGCTGGATGACGATGATGAGGGGGGATTAACGCAACAGGCGGTAAGTGATAACGCTTCTGATGCAAGAGCAAACGGAAACGAGATCATAAATAGGATTGAATCGGCGTTACAATTGTTGTCCGCGCAGCAACGCCTGGTGTTTACACTCCGTCATTACCAGGAATATAAAGTAAGAGAGATCGCTGAAATGATGCAATGTGCTGAAGGAACCATAAAAAAATACCTGTTTGAGGCAACACAAAAAATGAAGAGCCAATTACATGATCTCTACGAGTGACCAATGAATAAAAATGATTATAGGGAATTGATGATACTCTCTCTCTACGGAGAGTTGAGTGAAGAAGATCAGGCATCGTTCGTTGCTTATCTGAAAAAGCATCCGGATGCAAAAAAGGAATACCAGGATCTAAAGAAGTTCAGAAGCTTCGTCTCGGAAAACACTACGAAAGAAACTGCCGACAATTTGTTACATGATGCCCGCGCTCAACTCCGTACGGCGCTCCGAAACGAAAGGAATATGAAATCAAATCCGGGAAGATTCCGTGAATTTTTAACAGACCTTTTTCGTCCATGGATGGCATGGAACGGAGCAGGCATGCTCTCGCTTGGATTGTTGATCGGATATTGTACGTTTGCGCTGACAGGAAACGAACGGTCGATTGTTGTTCAGCCGGTATCGGATCGTTCAGCTGAAACGCCTAAAACATCAATTGCTAATATCCGGTTTATTGACAGCGATGCATCGGACGGAGAGGTAGAATTCGAATTTGATGCCGTAGCGCCGATGCATGTAAAAGGGAAAATCGACAATCCTGAGATACAGCGTTTGTTAACGCATGCATTGTTAAACGAGTCGAATGCAGGTGTTCGGCTTTCTACAATGAATGCCATTCGTGATCAGACGGCATTTTCCAAAACTGTCGACCCTGCAATTAAAACAGCGCTGATCACCTCATTGAAAAGTGATGCCAATCCTGGAGTACGCAGTGAAGCGTTGCGTGTTCTACAGCAATATACATTCGACAATGATATTCGTGATGCATTATTGTTTGTGATTGCCAAGGATGAAAATTCGGGTATCCGGGTTGCCGCAATCAATGCGTTGGAGCTGGCGAAAATGGACGGTACCAGGTTCGATGAATCGACTGTGAATGCATTAAAGCGACAAATTGAAAATGAACAAAACAATTACATCCGCAATCGTGCGGTCAATTTAGTAAAGGAGATTTATCAATGAAAACTGTATGGATGAAAATGCTTGTCGGCTGTTTCGTACTCTCATCGGTCACGGCAATTGCCGGTGATTGGCAGGATATGAAAACACCAAAACCACCGAAAGCACCTTCGTATGCTCGGAGCAGTACGTCATCGGGTGACGGCGAAATGGGATCACAGTCACGGAGGGAACAGACCTTCACGGTCGGCAAGGGGAGTGCGCTTGATGTTTCTGTTACCGGTTGTGAAATTAAAATCAAAACGTCTGAAAAGAATGAAATTATGGTGGTTGTGGATGGGATCGACGATGAGGATATGGAATATGTGAAGATGAAACAATCCGGTGACGAAGTAAGTGTAACCTACCGTCCGAAATGGAGCGGACATAGTGACGGGCGATTCACTATTACCGTTCCGACTCAGACAAAACTCGATCTGCGAACTTCCGGCGGAGATATTGAGCTTCAGGGAAATCTGACTGGTGATGCAGTCGGTTCAACATCTGGCGGTAACATTACAATCGAAAAAGTAAAAGGAATGGTTCGAATGTCTACATCGGGAGGCGATGTTCGCACCGGAGACATCGATGGTAAAGCGGATCTGCGCACCTCCGGTGGAAACATCACACTGGAAACGGTGAATGGCGAAGCGATTGTCAGCACGTCCGGTGGCGATATCCGAATTGAAAAAGTGGCGAAGAGGCTTGATGCGCGTACCTCCGGCGGTGATATTGAAGTAGGTGATATCGGCGGTGATGCCAGTCTGTCTACGGCTGGCGGAGATGTCCGCGTGGGCAAAGTAAGCGGCAGTGCAAATCTACGTACAGCAGGAGGCGATTTGAAATTGCTTGGTGCGACAGGTATTGTTGAAGCAAAGACAGCCGGAGGAGATATTGATCTGAAAAATATTTCCGGTTCCATTGAAGCAAGTACAGCTGGAGGGAATGTGAATGCAGAATTAAATCCGACTGGAAAAGGTGAGAGCCGGTTAAAAACTGCGGGCGGAGATATCAAATTGACACTTCCTGAAAACGCAAAAGCAACAATTGAAGCAACAATTCGTTTGCGCGATAATGATGGTTGGGGTTCTAAATCGCGGAAAACGAAATATGATATCCGTTCCGATTTCAAAGCGGACTCATACGAGAAGGATGAAGATCGGGACGAGATTAATGGCCGGTACATTCTGAATGGCGGTGGCGAATCCATTATACTGGAAACGGTAAATGGCTATATCGACATCAAAAAGAAATAGTAGACGATTGTAACGAAACAAAACCTGGAAAGCGGCGTAGCGAGTAAGCTAGAGCCGCTTTCGAGTTTAAATAAAAGGAGTGAATATGTCGTTTTCGATGCGGGTGGTTGCGTTCGCTTTCATCTGTTTTTGTTCAGTTCTGTCGGCACAGGTAAATGCCGTAAAACTCATGCAGTCGGTCGAGGTTGATGGAAAACTAAATGAATCCGTCTGGAAAACCTTCCCACCGCTTACTGATTTGAAACAAAAAGAACCGAATCAGGGTGAGGCTGCAACAGAAAGGACTGAAGTGTGGGTCGCGTATGATGAGCACGCGCTTTATGTTGCTGCCCGGTTGTATGATTCATCCCCGGATTCGATCATGGCACTGCTGGACCGCAGGGATAATTTGAATACTGCTGATTGGTTTGGTGTCTTCTTGGATCCGTACCGCGACAAACGATCGGGAAATTATTTTGTGATCGGACCCGCCGGTTCCATTGGTGATGGGGTTTTGTATAATGACGACTGGGATGATGATGATTGGGACGGTGTATGGGAAGGCCATTCAACTATCGATGATAAAGGTTGGACGGTGGAGATAAGAATACCGTTCTCGCAACTTCGCTTTCAGGATAAAGAACAGCAGGTGTGGGGAATTAACTTCAGGCGTGATATCGGGCGGAAGAATGAATCGGTGTATCTTGTATACACTCCGAGAATGGAAAGCGGATACGTTTCTCGGTTTCCCGAACTTGTCGGGATCGAAGGTGTGAAGCCGGCAAATGCATTGGAAATTCTTCCCTTTGCAACAACAAAAGCGGAATACACTCACCCCGCACCCGGAAATCCCTTCAATAATGGTTCACGGTATACGCCTGAAATGGGTGCCGATGTACGATACGGTCTCAGCAGCAATCTTATACTAAATGCAACAGTCAATCCGGATTTTGGACAGGTGGAAGTTGATCCTGCCGTAGTTAACCTTTCAGATGTAGAATCGTTCTTCAGTGAAAAACGACCGTTCTTCGTTGAAAGTGCAAATATTTTTACCAACTTCGGACAGGGCGGCGGCAGAAATTTCTGGAATTTCAATTTCCCATTTACAACACCGTTCTATAGCCGACGTATCGGACGTTCACCCCATGGAAACGATACACTTGGCACAACGAGCTTCCTTGATATGCCGTTTGCTTCCAGAATATTCGGTGCGGGAAAAGTGACCGGAAAACTTGGTGAAGGTTGGAATGTCGGGACAATTCACGCGGTGACGTCACGTGAATTTGCCGATTTTAAAGTCGGAAATATCCGGGCTAAAGCAGAAGTGGAACCGACAACCTATTACGGTGTGGGAAGAGTACAGAGGGACTTCAACGATGGCAGACAAGGAATCGGAGTGTTGGGAACTTATACACAGCGTCAATTCTCTGACAACGTATTGCAGGATGGTTTAAATAATAATGGATCATTTGTTGGTTTGGATGGCTGGACATTTTTAGACAGCAGTAAAGCGTGGGTGATTACAGGCTATGCAAACCTCTCTCATGTGGAGGGGAGCAGGAACCGGATTACGGGACTTCAGACAAACTCGCAGCATTATTTTCAGCGTCCCGATGCTTCGCATGTTTCCGTGGATACGAATGCAACATCTCTGACGGGATATGCAGGCAGAGTGTACCTCATCAAACAGCAGGGAAATATTTTTTTTAATTCTTCATTCGGTGTCATCGATCCCAATTACGAAGTGAACGATCTCGGTTTCCAATCGCGCGCTGATGTTATTAACATGCATTTCGGTGGAGGATATAATTGGACGGAACCGGACGGAATATTCCGCAGGAAAGAAGCGGGCGGCGGATTCGGACAGAGTTATGACTATCAGGGAAATCGTATTCATTTGGTGTTGGTGCATTTTGGATTTGTCCAATTTATGAACTACTACAGTATTAATTGGAATCTGGCAATGAATCCCGTTGAAACCATAAATAACCGCCGGACGCGTGGAGGTCCCCTGACGATAAACCAAAAGGGTTATGAGATCAGCCTGAATGGAAGTTCAGATTATAGCAAAGAAATTATCGCTGAAGCGTTTGTGAATACATATTTCTCGGACGATTCAAAATATAAAAATGCAGGATTCTGGCTGCAGTATCGTCCGGCTCAAAATCTGTCCTTCTCCATCGGTCCACAGTACGAAGAGGAACGGCAACGTCTACAATGGTTTGAGGGAGCCTTTCAGCCCGAACCGCTAGCTGTAGCGACATTTGGAAATCAATATGTTTTCGGACAGCTAGATTATCGATCACTTTCGGCAAATATTCGGATGAATTGGACATTAACGCCCACGTTATCTTTGCAGCTCTATTTGCAACCGATGATTTCTTCTGGAGCGTATTCCAATTTCAGACAGCTCGTAAAACCAAAATCTGAAGAGTATCTGCTTCTTGGCATGGACAGTTCATCGATAGCGTACGATCATTCAACCGGAGAATATATATATGATATGGACGGGAACGGTCCGATCACCGCAAAAACATTCTCCAATCCGAACTTCAATTCAAAATCCCTCAGGGGAAATGCTGTCCTTCGGTGGGAATATCTTCCGGGCTCCGCCGCGTATTTTGTGTGGACACAAAACAGAAATGATTATGAAAATGTCGGAGACCTGCAACTGAATCGGTCGGTCGGTCGGTTATTCGGTGCAAAGGCGGATAACATTTTTCTTGTGAAAATGAGTTACTACTTCAATATGTGAACCGGGTGTTTTTGGAACAATATCGATCACCAGCGATAAATATTTTGCCATAGATTTCAAAGATTATTTTGTATTTTAATCTGCGAATTCTATGGCATCTTTTTATGAGACAAATTAATAGAGAACAACATATGAAACGGATTGCTGCCGGGACAGTATGGTTTTTCACCATCATTGTCTATTACTGTACCCTCGCTCCGTCGGTCGGCTATATCGACAGTGGTGAACTTGCCACCGTTGCGAATACACTCGGTATAGCACATCCTACCGGTTATCCGCTATATACGCTTGTTGCACGGGTGATTTCTGTAATTCCGATTTCAACAGAGGTCATTGTTCGATTAAACTTCTTGTCTGCTTTGCTGACAGCATCGGCCGTACTCATTTTCTTTTTCGTCGTTATTGAACTGTTGGAGGAAGAGAAAAAATCAACTCCGGGTGAGATCATTATTTCTGCTGCAATTTCTTCTATGATATTGGCGTTTTCCAAAACGTTTTGGCAGCAAGGTGTTTCAGCAGAGGTGTATTCCTTACATCTCGTTTTGATTTGTTTGGTGTTGTTGTTTTTCATTAAGGCAATAAAAATGCAGGAACACCGATGGTGGTTATTGTTTGCTTTTATTGTCGGACTTTCTTTTACCAACCACATGACGACCATTCTCCTTGCCCCGGCGCTCCTCTATTGGTTTTTTGCAGAACATGGTATAAATAAAGACGCATTGAAAAAAATCTCGTTATTATCTTTGCCGTTTTTTTCCGGACTATCCGTTTATCTGTTTCTCCCTGTCCGTGCTTCGCAACATCCGCTGTTGAATTGGGGAAATCCGCAAACCGTCGAATCATTTTGGTGGCACGTTACAGGGAAACAATTCCGTGTGTGGATGTTCTCTTCGGGAGATGTAGCGAAGAAACAATTAGACTATTTTTTTGGAAACCTTCCAAATGAGTTTCATGCAGTTGTATTAATTGTTGCACTTGTTGGAGCTATCGCGTTGTTATTCACAGACCGTAGAAAATTTATCGTTATGGTGTTATTGTTTGTTTCCTGTGTAGCATATTCCGTGAATTATGACATTCATGATATCGATTCATATTTTCTACTCGCGTTTATCGTTATCGGAGTATTCTCAGCGTATGGGGGAGCGTTGATCATGCGCCGCTTCGAACAGCGGAACGTAAAAATTACCATCGGCACTTTTTGGGCGGCTCTTGTAATAATACAAGCGAATGGAAATTGGGACTCGGCCGATCAGAGCAGTAATTATATGGTAGAGGACTACACAAAGAGTATTCTGAACAATCTTCCTCCGAATGCGATCGTCATATCATCACAGTGGGATTATTTTATATCGGCAGCATATTATTATCAACATGTGAATAAAATTCGTACGGATGTTGTAATCCTGGATAAAGAACTTTTTCGTCGTACATGGTACTTTCCTCAACTGGAACAGCTTTATCCGGATGTTATACAGCGCTCTTTCAGCGAAATTTCTGAATTCAAAAAAGAGCTATTCAAATTTGAACATGATCTACCATATGATTACAGTGTCATTGAAGGAAGATATGCGGCATTTCTGAAAAGCATCGTTGAAAAGAATACTTCATTGCCAGTGTATACTACCTCGGAAATTGAATCACAATATACCGCAGGATTTTTACGCATTCCGGAAGGATTTGTATTCCGATTAACACAGGATACTATCTATCAACCAATGGATCAGCCTCGGTTTATTTTCAGGATGTATGATGGTACCGATATATATACAAAATCGCTTAAATCCCTAATGGTGAGAGATCTTCTCTACAGAGCATCATATGAGTCGTACTACGGGAAGGACACTCTTTCTGCATTCTATTCTAAAAAGGCCTCAGAATTCGCTACAAACAGTCATTCTCAGGTTAGTAAATTTTAACGCATAATCTGTTGACTTTGTAGCAAAAAAGTATATATTTGTTAACTCCGCCACAATGCCTTTTCGAGAAACATTGTTGTTTTTGTGTTTTTCTAAAGAGCCGTGTGTTTTGGGGATATCAGTATTGCTGGCATAGCTCAGTTGGTAGAGCAGCTGATTTGTAATCAGCAGGTCATCAGTTCAAGTCTGATTGCCAGCTCAAAAATCTGGTATGGGTAGGTAGCGAAGTGGTTAAACGCAACAGACTGTAAATCTGTCGCCCTCGGGCTTCGGAGGTTCGAATCCTTCCCTACCCACATAACGCATCCTATGCTTGCGTAGCTCAGTTGGTAGAGCACGTCCTTGGTAAGGACGAGGTCACCGGTTCAATCCCGGTCGCAAGCTCTGCTAAAGATGAAGTAGCGTGCGAATAGAGCGGAAAATGCTCAACTTAGCTGGGAAAAAGGATTTTGGCTGTTACGCATTAAATAAGAGAGATTTGTCGAAATCTCAATTTGCTTTTGAGTAAAAATAATTGCGGAAGTAACTCAGTTGGTAGAGTCACAGCCTTCCAAGCTGTTGGTCGCGGGTTCGAGTCCCGTCTTCCGCTCAAGTTCAGATATACAAAGAAATGAAAGTTTCAAGAAAAGGAATGAAGTATGAGAGATATCATTACCCTCGAATGCACCGTTTGCAAGGAGCGGAACTACTCGACCACGAAAAACAAGAAAAAGCAGACAAATCGTGTTGAGTATAAAAAATACTGCCCCCGCTGCAACAAACACACAAATCACAAAGAAACCAAGTAAATTTCGTACGGGTGTAGCTCAATTGGTAGAGTAGCGGTCTCCAAAACCGTTGGTTGGGGGTTCGAGTCCCTCCACCCGTGCAGAAGTATCAGGGTTATTATGAAAGAAAAAATCATCAACTTCTTTACTGACGTCTATAAAGAGATGGGTAAAGTAACGTGGCCGACACAAAAAGAACTCCAGGAGTCGACTCTGGTTGTTCTTGGTGTATGCTGCGTTATCGCCGTCTTCATTTATGTTGTGGATACGCTTGTCAGTCAAGCAATCAAGGGAATTTTCTAAGTGGTGGAATCAGCCGTTATACATAGATGGTATGTTGTCCGTACCTACTCGGGCCATGAGAACAAGGTGAAACTTGCCATGGAAAACGAGGCGAAAGAGCTGGGTCTGACGGAAAAGATCACTCGCATTCTCATTCCGGCAGAAAAAATCTTCGAAGTGAAGGATGGCAAGAAGAAGAGTAAGACGAAGAACTTTTTTCCGGGGTACATCTTGGTGGAAGCTGTTCTTGATGAGAAGACGAAACATCTCATTTTGAATACTCCTTCTGTCCTGAGCTTTGTGGGAACGAAAGATCGTCCCGTTCCGCTGCAACCGGATGAAGTAAAACGATTGATCGGAAAGATTGAAGAGAAAAAGGAGGACGGCACCGAAGTTGAACGTATGGAAATCCCGTTCCATGTCGGCGAACCGGTGAAGATCATCAGCGGACAATTCCATAACTTTACAGGATTTGTTCAGGAGATTAACGCAGAGAAATTACGGCTCAAAGTGATGGTGAGTATCTTCGGCCGCAAAACTCCGATTGAACTCGATTTCAGTCAAGTGGAAGTTGAAAAATAATCTATTAAAATAATTACGTAGAGAACTCATATGGCAAAGAAAGTAGTTGGATTTATTAAGTTGCAAATTCCCGCCGGTGCTGCAAACCCTGCACCTCCGGTTGGTCCCGCGCTCGGTCAAAAAGGCGTGAACATCATGGAATTTTGTAAGCAGTTCAATGCCCGCACTCAGTCGCAGGTTGGACTGATTATTCCGGTGATTATCACTGTGTTCTCCGATAAGTCGTTTACCTTCATCACCAAAACACCTCCGGCAGCAGTCTTGTTGGTAAAGGCGGCAAAAGTGCAGAAGGGTTCCGGCGAACCGAACCGCACGAAAGTTGGTAAAGTGACCCGCGCGCAAGTGAAAGAAATTGCCACCGCGAAAATGCCAGATCTGAACACATCCGATATTGAATCGGCAATGAGCATGATCGAAGGCACGGCGAAAAGTCTTGGTATTACAGTCGAAGGTTAATCATTCTATAATAGTGGGAGTTACACTTCGCGTGTAACGTTAGAACCACAAGGGAGAACTCATGGCTCATGGTAAGAAATACAAAAATGCTGCAAAGAAATTCGATGCAAAGAAAATATATTCGGTTGACGATGCTGTCGGAATCGTAAAAGAAACTGCTTCGGCGAAATTTGTGGAATCGGTCGATATCGCAGTACGTCTTGGCGTTGATCCGAAAAAAGCCGATCAGGCTGTGCGCGGAACGGTTGCTCTTCCGCATGGTATCGGAAAATCCGTTCGCGTGTTGGTGATGGCGAAGCCGCCGAAAGATGCTGAAGCAAAAGCGGCCGGTGCGGATTATGCAGGATTGGAAGAATATGTTGAAAAGATTAAAGGCGGCTGGGCGGATATCGATGTGATCATCGCGACACCGGATGTTATGGTGGAAGTCGGCAAACTAGGGAAAATCCTCGGACCCCGCGGATTAATGCCGAATCCGAAAAGCGGCACAGTGACGTTGGATGTTGCAACGGCGGTGAAAGAAGTGAAAGCGGGTAAAATTGAATTCCGTGTTGACAAAGCCGGAGTAGTTCATGCAACGGTCGGGAAAGTGAACTTCGATAAAGATAAACTAGCAGAAAACGTAAAAGCATTCCTCGCGACGGTCGGGAAATTAAAACCGTCCACATCCAAAGGTCAATATGTGAAAAGCGTGTACGTCTCTTCAACAATGGGACCGAGCGTTGAAATTGATCGCACCGTTGTCCAGTCATAAGATAAAAAAGAATTTACGCACTCATACTATCATAAACCTGATATGATGCCTCGTGAAAAAATCGGGGGCTTCTCATCGTATCACAAAGACGAAATATACGCTAATGAATAAATCAGAAAAAGAACAAATTGCCGCTGAAATTCAGGAGATGGTTTCCAAGGCGCAGGGAATGTTCTTTACTGATTTTACGGGAATCAATGTGGAGGAGATTACAAAACTCCGCGCTGAATTCCGAAAATCCGGTATTGAATATAGAGTCGTTAAAAATACTCTCGCGAAAAAAGCATTGCAAAATGTTTCCGGTTACGACAAAGTGTACGATAAACTTGTCGGTCCGACCGGTATCGCGTTCGCATACAATGACGCAGCAGCACCGGCAAAGATCATTCAAAAGTTCAAAGAGAAAAACGAGAAATTTTCTGTTAAGGTCTGTGTTGTCGAGAAACAGGTGTATGATGGTTCCAAGTTGAAGGAACTGGCTGCGCTTCCGTCTCGTCCGGAGATCGTGGCAAGCATTCTCGGTTCGCTCAACTCACCGATTACAGGCGTTGTTGGTACAATCAACGCAGTGATCAGAGATGTTGTCGGCGTTCTCGATGCAATTGAAAAGAAAAAAGCCGCGTAATATCCTGTTCCCAACGAATGTAGTTAATTAATTAAATATAGAGAAATAAGGAGATACAACTATGTCAGTCGTAGCAGAATTAGTAGAAAAAATTGAAAAGCTTACCCTTCTTGAAGCAGTCGAACTCAAAAAAGCACTCGAAGAGAAGTTCGGCGTATCAGCAGCAGCACCGGTTATGATGGCCGCAGCTCCGGCTGCAGGCGCAGCACCGGCAGCCGAAGCGCAGACTGAATTCACTGTTGAATTGATCGAAGGCGGCGCGCAGAAGATCAATGTGATTAAAGTTGTTCGCGAAGCAACAGGTCTCGGCTTGAAAGAAGCGAAAGATCTCGTAGACGGCGCACCGAAACCCGTTAAAGAAGGTCTCAATAAAGCAGACGCAGAAGCGTTGAAAAAGAAACTCGAAGAAGCCGGCGCAAAAGTTGCGCTGAAGTAATTCTTCAAGAACTTTTTCAATACTCTAGTAATGTCAAATATCGCACATTCAATAGAATACTGAAATATACCAAGCCGATAGTCACGTGAATGAATAAAACGGGATGTCGGCTTGTGTATTCTTTTGTCTGTTCTGTCCAAGAGTGTGCCGGTAGCATAAAAAAAGGCATAAAACGAAGTTTCAAGACTTTCCATCGCTTTGCGTTGGAAGTTCATTATCACTAACCAACATCATCATCAGGTTCACGTCCTGAAGGAGTGATTGAGTTGAAGAGCCAATCCCGATTGCATCTCGACCCGAAAACCGGTCGTCATAGTTTTGCAACCATCAATGAAGTTGTCGAATATCCCGATCTGTTAAACGTACAGATCGAATCTTTCGAACATTTCTTGCAAGAAAAAATTACGCCGAGCAAACGCAAGAGCAGAGGTTTGCAGCAGGTATTTTTGCAGAACTTTCCCATCACGGATACACGCGAAAATTTTCTTCTCGAGTTCGTTGAATACTACGTCGAGAAACCGAAATACACTGTTCGTGAATGCCAGGAACGCGGTCTCACATTTGCCGTACCGTTAAAAGCGAAACTCCGGCTTTCTCAGAAAGCAGAAAACGGCGAAGGATATACCGATACGATCGAAGACGTTGTGTATCTCGGCAACCTACCATATATGACCGACCGGGGAACGTTCATTATCAATGGTGCGGAACGCGTTATCGTCAGTCAATTGCACAGGTCGCCCGGCGTATTCTTCAGCGAATCGACCCATCCCAACGGGACACCGATTTATTCTGCTCGTATTATTCCGTTCCGCGGATCGTGGGTGGAATTTGCAACCGATATCAATAACGTGATGTACGCATACATCGACCGTAAAAAGAAATTTCCGGTAACAACGTTGCTGCGCGCACTCGGGTATTCTTCCGACGACGAGATTATGGAACTGTTCAATCTCGTGGAAGAAGTAAAGGTCGCGGATGTCGATCTGAAGGATTTTATTGGACGGATTATCTGTGGTGATGTAGTTGACCGTAAAACCGGTGAAATTATTATTAACAAAGATACACTCGTCACCGAAGACACTGTTAAAAAAATTAAGAAATCAGATATCAAAAAAATCCGCTTCCTGAAATCGGAAGAACCAGGCAATCGCTCCGTTATCGCAAACACCATCATGAAAGATGCTGTTCACAGCGAAGAGGATGCGCTTGAGACGATCTATCGCCAACTCCGTTCCGGCGATGCTCCGGATCTCGACACGGCAAAAAGCCTGATCGATAAATTGTTCTTTAATCCGAAACGGTACGATCTCGGCGACGTTGGTCGCCATCGTATCAATGCAAAATTAAAATTAGAAATCAGCGAAACAGTAACGACGTTGACAAAAGAAGATATCATTGCGATTATCAGGTATCTTCTCGATCTGAAGCAGGGCAAAACATCGGTCGATGATATTGACCATCTTGGTAACCGCCGTATCCGAACGGTGGGTGAACAAATCTCCGCCCAGTTTAATATCGGTCTTGCACGTATGACGCGCACAATCCGCGAACGATTGAACGTCCGCGACCAGGAAAAAATCGCTCCCGGTGATCTCGTAAATGCCCGTACGATCACAAGTGTAATCAACACATTCTTCGGAACCAATCAACTCTCTCAGTATATGGATCAGACAAACCCGCTGGCGGAATTGACGAACAAGCGCCGCATGTCGGCTCTTGGACCGGGTGGACTGACGCGTGAGCGTGCAGGCTTCGAAGTCCGAGATGTGCACTATACGCATTACGGCCGTCTCTGCCCGATCGAAACACCTGAAGGTCCGAATATTGGTCTTATCTCTTCGCTCTCCATGCATGCGAAAGTGAACGAATACGGTTTCCTTGAAACGCCGTACCGTGTTGTGAAAAAAGGAAGAGTAACTGATGAAATCGAATTCCTTAATGCAGAAAGAGAAGACGAATTTACCATCGCACAGGCAAACGCGCCGATCGATGATAAAGGGAAATTCCTGACAGAAAAAGTTCAGGGAAGAAAAGCCGGTGATTTTGTTGTTCAGTCACCGGATGAAATGCAGTATATGGACGTTGCACCGACACAGATTGTCAGCGCGGCTGCTGCTCTTATTCCGTTCCTTGAGCACGACGATGCGAACCGCGCATTGATGGGATCGAACATGCAACGTCAGGCTGTTCCATTGTTGCGTCCGCAAGCCCCGATCGTCGGTACTGGTCTTGAACAAAAAATTGCCCGTGACTCCAGAACCTGTGTTATTGCTGAGCGTAACGGAGTTGTAGAAAATGTTTCCGGAGAAAAAATCACTGTTCTTTACGATATCGAAGAAGATAACGTTGAACAGCTGATAAGTTTTGAAGACAAACGCCGCGTTGAATACCGCTTAGTAAAATTTTTCCGTACAAACCAGGACACCGGTCTGAACCAGAAGCCGATTGTTGTTCCAGGTCAGCGCTTCAAAAAAGGCGATGTGTTGGCAGATGGGTGCGCAACCGATCAGGGAGAACTTGCGCTTGGACGAAATCTTCTCGTAGCATTTATGCCGTGGCGCGGTTATAACTTTGAAGACGCGATTATCATGAATGAACGTATCGTTGCCGAAGATGTGTTCACATCTGTGCATATCGAAGAATTTGAACTTCAGGTACGTGATACAAAACGCGGTGAGGAAGAACTAACTCGCGAAATTCCGAATGTGAGCGAAGAAGCAACGAAGGATCTCGATGAGAATGGAATTATTCGCATCGGAGCAGAAGTAAAAGAAGGAGACATTCTGATTGGAAAGATTACGCCGAAAGGCGAAACTGATCCAACCCCTGAAGAAAAACTGCTGAAAGCAATCTTTGGAGATAAAGCTGGTGATGTGAAAGATGCATCGCTGAAAGCACCACCAGGCATGAAGGGTATCGTTATCTCGACGAAGTTGTTCAGCCGTAAGAAAAAAGATGCTGATACGAAGAAAGACGACAAAAAACGTCTAGATATTCTTGAGAAACTGCATAAACAAAACGTCGATTCGCATTTTGAAAAATTAGCCAGAAAACTGGGTCTGCTGTTGGACGGTGAAAAATCTGCCGGTGTGCGTAATGTTGACGGCGAAATGGTGTTCCGTAGCGGAACGCAGTTTAAGATGGAAACGTTCGTCGGTTTCGACAAGCTGGATAAACTTGATCCGAAGAACGATTGGGTTGAAGAGAAACGCAAAAACAACCTCATCGAGAAGATCTATCAGAATTACTTCGATACGTTGAACCACATCGAAGAAGCGTTTAAACATGAAAAGAACAAAATCACCATCGGCGACGAATTACCCCCAGGAATTGTTCAGCTGGCAAAAGTGTATGTTGCGAAGAAACGGAAACTGTCCGTCGGAGATAAGATGGCAGGCCGTCACGGTAACAAAGGTGTTGTTGCAGCAGTGGTTCCCGCTGAAGATATGCCATTCACCCCGGATGGTCGGTCGGTCGATATCGTTCTTAACCCACTTGGAGTGCCTTCCCGTATGAATATCGGTCAGTTGTTTGAGACTGCACTCGGTTGGGCCGGTAAAGCGCTCGGCATTAAATACGCCACACCGATTTTCGACGGCGCCAGCTGGGAAGATGTTCAGGAAGAATTGAAGAAAGCCGATTTGAATGTTGATTCCCGCAGCACGTTATTAGACGGCCGTACAGGAGAAACATTCGATCAGCAGGTAACGGTCGGGCAAATTTATATGCTTAAGTTATCACATTTGGTAGACGATAAAATCCATGCACGGTCGATCGGACCGTACTCGCTTATTACGCAGCAGCCCCTTGGTGGTAAAGCTCAGTTTGGCGGACAGCGCTTTGGAGAGATGGAAGTGTGGGCGCTTCAGGCATATGGTGCATCGCACGTACTGCAGGAAATTCTCACCGTGAAATCGGATGACGTGATGGGCCGCGCAAAAGTGTACGAAGCGATTGTGAAGGGCGACAACCAACCGGAAGCGAATATTCCGGAGTCGTTCAACGTGCTCGTGCGTGAGTTGCAAGGTCTCGGCCTGGAAGTGAAAATTGATTAAGTAATGTATTGACGGAAGGAATATTCCTTCCGTCAACCATCATAAAATGGAGAGTAGAATCTATGTTCCGCTCAAGTGAAAGCAAAGCTACAAAATTATTCTCGCGCATCAGCATCAGTCTCGCATCGTCAGACGCGATCCTGACTCGCTCGTACGGCGAAGTAACCAAACCGGAGACGATCAATTACCGTTCGTTCCGTCCGGAACGGGACGGGTTATTCTGTGAACGCATCTTCGGTCCGACGCGCGATTGGGAATGTTATTGCGGTAAGTACAAACGCATCCGCTATAAAGGGATTATCTGCGATCGTTGCGGTGTTGAAGTAACGCAAAAGAGCGTTCGTCGTGAACGCATGGGACACATTGCCCTAGCAGTGCCGATTGTCCACATTTGGTATTTCCGGTCTCTGCCGAGCAAAATAAGTTATATCCTCGGCATCAGTAACAAAGATCTTGAAAAGATCGTCTATTATGAATCTTATGTTGTCACGAATCCCGGCACGACAGGATTGCAACAGAAAGATCTGATCACTGAAGACCAATATTTTGAAATTCTATCGTCGCTTCCTGAAAAGAATCAAGATTTGGAAGATGACGATCCAAAAAAATTTGTGGCGAAAATTGGCGGTGAGGCGATTAAAGATCTGTTGAAAAAGGTCGATGTTGAAGTGTTGTCCGCGGAATTACGCGCTCAGCTGCGTGTAGAAACATCGCAACAAAAAAAGCAGGATCATTTAAAACGTTTGCGTGTCATCGAAGCATTCCGTGAACGCGAAGGCGGACCGGCAAACAAACCTGATTGGATGGTGCTCGATGTCATTCCTATTATCCCGCCAGAACTTCGTCCGCTAGTGCCCTTGGAAGGCGGACGCTTTGCGACATCCGATCTGAACGATCTATATCGTAGAGTAATCATTCGTAACAACCGATTGAAACGTCTTATCGATATCAAAGCACCGGAAGTTATTCTGCGTAATGAAAAGCGTATGTTGCAGGAAGCAGTAGACTCTTTGTTCGACAACTCTCGGCGCAACAATGCTGTCCGTAGCGACAATAATCGTGCATTGAAATCGCTTTCCGACATGCTGAAGGGAAAACAAGGTCGTTTCCGTCAGAACCTGCTTGGTAAACGTGTTGATTATTCTGGCCGTTCGGTTATCGTTGTCGGACCGGAATTGCAGCTTCATCAAGCCGGTTTGCCGAAAGATATGGCGGTGGAATTGTTCAAACCATTTATCATTCGCAAATTAATTGAACGCGGATTTTCCAAGACTGTGAAAAGTGCCAAAAAAATGGTGGAGAAGAAGGGTCCGGAGATCTGGGAAATTCTTGAAAATATTATTGACGGACACCCGATTCTATTGAACCGCGCTCCTACACTTCACCGTCTTGGTATTCAGGCATTTCAGCCAGTACTTGTTGAAGGTAAAGCGTTACGTATACACCCGATGGTCTGTACGGCATTCAATGCGGACTTTGACGGCGATCAGATGGCAGTTCATATTCCATTGTCGTTCGATGCACAACTGGAAGCACGAGTATTGATGTTGTCATCGCACAATATTCTGTCGCCCGCAAGCGGTGCTCCGGTTATTACTCCGACGCAGGATCAGGTCTTAGGCTGCTACTATCTGACCAAATCGAAAACCGGTGCAAAGGGAGAAGGAACTATATTTTATTCCGACAAGGAAGTGATTATTGCGTACAATGAATCGAAACTTGATCTTCATGCCCGCATTAAAGTACGGTACGCAGATAAGCTTATTGAAACAACCACCGGACGCGTAATTTTCAATCAGATTGTGCCCGAAGATCTTGGATTCATTAATGAGTTGTTAAGCAAAAAGCGTCTTGTGCAGATCATCGCGCAATCATTCCGCAAAAGCGGAAACCAGCGCACAGCGAAATTCCTGGATGATATGAAGACTCTTGGATTTACATACGCAATGCGTGGAGGTCTTTCCGTAAACATTGCGGATGTAGCAATTCCGAAAGAGAAAGAAGAACTGATTAGCAAAGCGCAGAAGGAAGTTGATTCCGTTGAACGTCAGTATCAGAACGGTTTTATCACCAATGGCGAACGGTACAATAAAGTCATCGATATCTGGACACGTACAACAAGTCGCGTTGCAGAACGTTTGTTTGATTCTCTCCAGAATTCAAAAGAAGGATTTAATTCCATCTATATGATGATCGATTCCGGCGCGCGCGGATCGAAAGAACAGGTTCGTCAGTTGGCCGGTATGCGTGGACTGATGGCCAAGCCACAGAAATCTCTTTCGGGTGCAACAGGAGAATTAATTGAAAACCCGATCATCGCAAATTTCCGCGAAGGTCTGTCGATTCTGGAATATTTTATTTCTACGCACGGTGCCCGTAAAGGTTTGGCGGATACCGCGTTAAAAACGGCTGATGCCGGTTATCTGACACGCCGTCTTGTCGACGTTGCTCAGGATGCTATCATCTCCGAAGTGGATTGTGGAACCTTCCGTGGCGTGTTAACAGGAGCGCTGAAAGAAGGTGAAGATGTGAAAGAACCGTTGTCCGAACGCATTGTTGGACGTGTGTCTGTACACGATGTGCGGGACCCGATGAGCAGCAAAATGTTGGTAAAAGTCGGCGATATTATTGATGAAGAAGTAGCACAAACAATTTCTGAAACTGCAATCGAACAAGTCGAAATTCGTTCCGTGTTGACGTGCGAAGCGAAACGCGGTGTGTGCGCGAAGTGTTATGGACGCAATCTGACGACCGGAAATCTGGTGGAAGTCGGCGAAACCGTGGGTGTTATCGCGGCGCAATCCATCGGTGAGCCTGGCACTCAGCTGACGCTCCGCACATTCCACACGGGTGGAACGGCAAGCTTAATTGCAAACCAATCACACATCACATCGAAGTTCGACGGATATGTAAAATACGACAGCGTAAAGTCGATTAAGATTGCCACGGAGGATGGCGAAAAAATTCTGTCCCTCGGCCGCAGCGGTGCGATACATGTTCTGAACAACGACAATGCTGTGTTGACGAAATATGATGTTCCTTACGGTGCGATACTTCAGTTAGGTGATGGAACTGCCGTAAAGAAAGGTCAATTGTTATATGAATGGGATCCGTACAACGCAACCATCATTTCAGAATATGCTGGTCAAATAAAGTATATGGACTTAAAAGAGAATATCACTTATCGGGATGAACCGGATGAACAGACTGGTCACATTCAGAAAGTGGTTATCGATTCTCGCGATAAGAATTTAAGCCCATCCATCATGGTCACAGATAAGAGCGGAAAAAAGATTGCAAGCTACATTATTCCGACTCGCGCTCACATTTTGGTGGATAACGAAGAATCGATCTCGGCAGGAACGGTGTTGGTGAAGATTCCCCGCGATATCGGTAAGACGCGCGATATCACTGGTGGCCTTCCTCGCGTCACGGAATTATTTGAAGCTCGTTCACCAGGTGAACCGGCGGTTGTCAGCGAAATAGACGGCGTCGTATCGTTCGGAGCACAGAAGCGTGGTAACCGCGAAGTGATTGTTACGAGCCATGACGGCAAAGAGCGCAAAGTGTACATGATTGCACTTGGAAAACACGTCTTGGTCCAAGAGAACGATTTCATTCGAAGCGGCGAACGGTTGTGCGACGGTGCTATCGATCCTCATGATATTCTTCGTATCAAAGGTACGAGTGCGGTGCAGGAATATCTTGTCAATGAAATTCAGGAGGTGTATCGTATGCAGGGCGTGAAGATCAACGATAAACATATCGAGATTATCGTCCGACAGATGATGCAAAAGGTTCGCGTGACTGATCCAGGTGATACGAAATTCCTTGAAGGTGACTACATCGACAAAGTGAAATTCGAAGAAGAGAATCGTGCGCTCGAAGGAATGGTCTTCGTGGAAAACAAAGGCGATTCGAAATTAAAAAACAACACGCTCAGCGAAAAGAAAAAAGTGAAAGAGATGAGCGCAGAACTCAAGAAAAAAGAAAAGAAAGCTATTGAGTTCCGCGATGCAGAACCGGCATTATCAGAACCGATTCTGCTTGGCATCACGACGGCATCATTGTCGACGGATAGTTTCATCTCTGCAGCTTCATTCCAGGAAACAACCAAAGTTTTGACTGATGCAGCAATTGAAGGCAAGATTGATCACTTGCTCGGATTAAAAGAGAATGTGATTATGGGTCATCTCATTCCAGCAGGAACCGGATTGAAAAAATTCCGCGAGGTAATTGTTACTTCTAAAAAACCGACCCGCGTGATTGAAAAACCGGCTAATGCAGAAGAACAGACGGATGAGATGAAAGAAGAAGAAGTCGTATTAGTTAAAAAAGCCCGAAAAAAATCGAAAGTAACGGTACAATAATCATCGAGGAAAGGATAAAAAATCTTTCCTTTGATGATTGACAAAAAAGATTTTTTTTGCTATATTAAAAGACTTAAAAAGACGTAATATTTTAATACATTTCTGGAGTACGTAGTTTGCCTACGATTAATCAATTAGTAAGACTCGGTCGTGAAAATCTGGCTGTGAAGAGCAAGTCTCCGGCGCTTGAAGGCAATCCGCAAAAACGCGGTGTATGCACGAGAGTGTATACCACAACGCCGAAGAAACCGAACTCAGCGCTTCGTAAAGTTGCACGTGTGCGTTTAACAAACCACATTGAGGTAACCGCTTACATCCCCGGTGAAGGTCATAATTTACAAGAGCACTCAATTGTAATGATCCGCGGCGGTCGTGTAAAAGATTTACCTGGTGTGCGTTATCACATCATTCGCGGCACGCTCGACACGCAAGGTGTTCAAGATCGTAAACAAGCCCGTTCTAAATACGGTGCAAAACGACCCAAATAATCATAGATTTTTGACCTTTACCAATGAGAAAAAAGCACGCTTCGAAACGTATCGCCACAATTGACCCCAAATTCGGGGATGTCCTGGTTAATCGCTTCATCAACAATATCATGAAAGATGGTAAGAAACATCGCGCCCAAACCATTCTGTATGATGCGATTGAAATCATCGGCGAACGTACTAAATCGCAAACCCCTATCGAAGTATTTAAAAAAGCAGTTCATAACGTCTCTCCGGTAATCGAAATTCGTGCCCGGAGAGTCGGCGGAGCAACCTATCAGGTTCCTACAGAAGTTCGTCCCGAACGGCGAACCGCTCTCGCAATTCGTTGGTTAATAAACTATTCTTCTGAACGTTCGGATAAGTCTATGTCGTTGAAATTGGCAGCTGAATTCATTGCAGCTGCGAACGGCGAGGGCAATGCGGTGAAGAAAAAGGAAGATACGCACCGTATGGCTGAAGCAAACAAAGCGTTTGCTCACTTTAAGTGGTAAGTATCTGTCTACAGACATTTTAATCTTTTGAAGATTTCACTCTCCGGTGGTGTGTTTTGCCCGCTATAGAGCTTTAGGAAAAGTATGCCTCGAAAATATTCCTTAAATCATACGCGCAATATTGGAATTATGGCTCATATCGACGCTGGTAAGACAACGACGACTGAGCGTATTCTTTTTTATACCGGTGTTCTTCATCGGGTTGGCGAAGTGCATGACGGTGCAGCAACAATGGACTGGATGGAGCAGGAGAAGGAACGCGGTATTACGATCACATCTGCTGCAACTACCTGTTTCTGGAGAGACCATCGCATCAATATTATTGATACTCCTGGTCACGTAGACTTTACGATCGAAGTAGAACGTTCGCTTCGTGTTCTGGATGGTGCTGTTGCTTTATTCTGTTCTGTTGGCGGTGTAGAGCCGCAATCTGAAACGGTATGGCGTCAGGCCGATAAGTATGGTGTTCCGCGTATCGCGTTTGTGAATAAAATGGATCGTGTTGGCGCTGATTTTCTTGGCGCGGTTCAGATGATGAAAGAACGTCTTGGAGCTAATGCAATTCCGATTCAACTGCCTGTTGGTCAGGGCGAAATGTTCAAGGGTATTATTGATCTCGTTCGTATGAAAGCTCATATTTTCCATGACAACAATAATGGAATGACGTGGGATGAGATCGAAATTCCGCATGACTTGCAGGCACAAGCAGCTGAATATCGTACAAAAATGTTAGAGGCCGTTTCTGATGAAGACGACTCATTGCTGGAGAAATATCTTGAAGGTAAAGAAATTTCTGAACAGGAATTGATCGATGTTCTTCGCCGTGCATGTTTGAAAGTTACGATCGTTCCTGTGTTGTGTGGATCTTCATTTAAAAACAAAGGCGTGCAGATGTTGCTCGACTCTGTTGTGAATTTCCTTCCTTCACCGCTTGATATTCAGGGCGGAGTGATTACCGGCCACCATCCGAATATGAAGGATATGGTCTCCCGTAAGATCGCTGACAACGAAAAATTTACTGCGTTGGCATTCAAGATCATGACTGATCCGTATGTTGGACGTTTGACATTTTTCCGTGTCTATAGCGGTACGGTGAAAGCTGGTTCGTATCTTTATAATTCTGTTAGCGACAAAAAAGAACGTATCGGACGTGTGCTACGTATGCACGCGAACCATCGTGAAGACGTGGATGAAGGATATGCGGGAGATATTCTAGCAGCGATCGGATTTAAGAACACGCGTACCGGTGATACATTGTGCGGTGAAGAAGAATCGATCATTCTCGAGAAAATGATATTTCCGGAACCGGTTATCCATCAAGCGATTGAACCGAAAACAAAAGCCGATCAGGAAAAAATGGGCGAGGCCCTCTCGAAATTGGCTGAAGAAGATCCGACGTTCCGTATCACCACTAACATTGAGACCGGACAAACGATCATTGGTGGTATGGGTGAATTGCACCTTGAAATTCTCGTTGATCGTATGAAACGTGAATTTAAAGTTGAAGCGAATGTCGGTAAACCTCAGGTTGCGTATAAAGAGACGATCCGTAAAAAGGTCACTCAAGAGGGTAAATTTGTCCGTCAATCAGGCGGTAAAGGTCAGTTTGGTCACGTGTGGATTGAGCTGGAGCCGAATGAAAAAGGAAAAGGTTACGAATTTGAAGATGCTATTGTTGGTGGTGTGATTCCTCGTGAATTCATTAAACCGGTGTCTGCTGGTATTCAGGAAGCATTAAAAAATGGTATTCTTGCCGGATATCCTGTTGAAGATATCAAAGTGAAATTGATCGACGGTTCGTATCATGATGTTGACTCGTCTGAAATGGCGTTCAAGATCGCGGGTTCTATGGCGTTCCAGGAGGGTGCAAGAAAAGCAAATCCTGTCATTCTTGAACCGATCATGGCTGTTGAAGTTGTATCTCCTGAAGACTATCTCGGCGACGTGATGGGTGATTTGAACTCGCGTCGCGGTAAGATCGAAGGAATTACTCCTCGTAAAGATGCGCAGGTGATTAAAGCGATGGTTCCATTATCTGAAATGTTTGGATATTCGACAACGCTTCGTTCCATGACGCAAGGCCGTGCACTCTATACCATGCAGTTCGATCATTATGATGAAACTCCGAAATCTGTTTCAGAACAGATTATCGAAAAAGTAAAGGGTAAGAACGCATAAGATAGCGTAGATCCAAAAAAATTAGAACAAATCAATCACACATTAAAAATAAGGAGAAATCCTCATGGCAAAAGAGAAATTTGACCGCAGTAAGCCGCACGTGAACATCGGAACGATCGGACACGTCGATCATGGTAAGACTTCGTTGACCGCTGCGATTACAATGACACTTTCATTAAAAGGTGGCGGATTATCAACAGTGAGAACATTCGATTCTATTGATAACGCACCCGAAGAGCGCGAACGTGGTATTACCATTGCCACGGCACACGTGGAATATTCCACTGAGAATCGGCACTATGCCCACGTGGACTGTCCGGGTCACGCGGATTATGTGAAAAACATGATTACCGGCGCAGCGCAGATGGATGGTGCTATTCTCGTTGTTGCTGGCACAGACGGACCGATGCCGCAAACAAAAGAACATATTCTTCTTGCCTACCAGGTTGGTGTGCCGAAAATTGTAGTGTTTTTAAATAAAGTCGATATTGCAGATCCTGAACTTCTTGATCTCGTTGAAATGGAATTGCGTGAATTGCTCAACTCCTATAAATTCCCCGGTGATGAAATTCCGATCATTCGCGGATCGGCAACAAAAGCTCTTGAAGCTTTCGCTGCTGGAAAACCGATTGATGATCCGGCATACAAACCGATTCTTGAATTGATGGCTGCAGTTGATTCTTATATTCCGGAACCAAAACGTGATTCTGACAAACCGTTCTTGATGCCGATCGAAGACGTATTCTCCATTACTGGTCGTGGGACGGTAGGTACGGGACGCGTTGAACGCGGTCATGCAAAAGTTGGTGACGAAGTAGAAGTTATCGGTCTTGGTGCACACAAGAAAACAGTTATTACCGGTGCAGAAATGTTCCGGAAAGAACTGGATGAAGTTCGTGCTGGCGATAATGCAGGTATCCTGTTGCGCGGTATTGAAAAGACCGATCTTGAACGCGGAATGGTTGTTGCAAAACCGGGTTCTATCACACCGCACAAAAAATTTACCGCTCAGGTGTACGTGTTGAAGAAAGAAGAAGGCGGGCGTCACACACCGTTCGTGAACGGTTATCGTCCCCAATTCTATTTCCGTACAACAGACGTCACCGGTGTTGTAACAATGCCTTCCGGCGTTGAAATGGTTATGCCGGGCGACAATGTTGACAATATGCAGATCGAATTGATATCCACTATTGCAATGGATGAGGGTCTTCGTTTTGCTATTCGCGAAGGCGGACGCACAGTTGGTGCAGGTGTTGTAACAAAGATTATTGAGTAATAAAAAAACAATTCTGGCAAAATCCCGATGCGCTATGTGGCGTATCGGGGGATTGCTCAAGGAGAAGAGAAACATTGGCTGGCCAAAAAATTCGAATCAAATTGCGTTCGTACGATCATAACTTGATCGACAAATCTGCAGAAAAAATCATCAAAACCGTGAAATCGACCGGAGCAGTGGTATCGGGTCCGATTCCGCTTCCGACGCGACGTTCAATTTTTACCGTAAACCGTTCGCCGCACGTTGATAAAAAATCGCGTGAACAGTTCCAGATCAAAGCTCACAAGCGGTTGATTGATATTTTGTCCTCCGGGTCAAAGACTGTTGACGCTCTGATGAAGCTCGATCTGCCGGCCGGTGTAGATGTGGAAATCAAAGTGTAGCAGGTTGAACGCAGTATCGTAGTATCATTTTGCTCAACCAATAAGTTTGAAAGTTCTCAAGGAGATTACACCTGTGAGTGGAATTTTAGGAAAAAAGATAGGCATGACAAGCGTTTATGATGATAACGGGGTATCCGTACCTTGTACTGTCATTGAAGCAGGTCCGTGCTTTGTCACTCAGATTAAAACTAAAGATAAAGACGGATACGATTCAATACAGCTTGGCTTCGATCAAAAAGCAGAACGTCTTGTCACGGAACCGTTAAAAGGGCATTTCGCAAAAGCAGGAGCAAAAGCGCTTCGTCTTCTTCGCGAATTCCGGAACTTTAACGGTGTTAAATTAGAACTCGGTCAGGAAGTTCGTGTCGATACTGTCTTCGCTCAGGGTGATACAGTTGATGTATCGGCTCGTTCGAAGGGTAAAGGATTTCAAGGCGTTGTTCGTCGTCATCACTTTAGTGGCGTCGGCATGGCAACGCACGGACAATCCGATCGTCAACGCGCTCCCGGATCTATCGGCGGATCTTCGTACCCCTCCCGCGTATTCAAAGGAATGCGTATGGCGGGTAGAATGGGGTTCGACAACGTGACGGTGAAGAATTTAAAAGTATTAAAAGTGATTCCCGAATCCAATCTGATCCTCGTGAAGGGTTCTATTCCGGGCGCAAAAAACACGTACGTAACAATTACAAAGTAATTTGATCGCAGGAAGCATCTGCTATGAACATTGAAGTCTTAAAAAAAGATGGTACGAAGTCCGGTGAGACTGTAGAGTTGAAATCGGATATTTTTGAAATTGAACCGAACGATCATGCGATCTATCAAGCGGTGCGTTCTTATTGGGCAAACCAGCGCCAGGGAACACACAAAGTGAAATCGCGTAACGAGGTTCGTGGCGGTGGAAAAAAACCGTTCTCTCAAAAGAAAACTGGTCGCGCTCGTCAGGGTACCAGCCGTTCTCCGCTAATGCCAGGTGGCGGTTCGATCTTCGGACCCAAACCGCATGATTATGTGGTGAAACTTCCTGCAAAAGTGAAACGTCTTGCACGAAAATCTGCGTGGTCTTACAAAGCAAAAGACGGTCAAATCGTTATTGTCGAGGATTTTTCAGTAGAGACACCGAAGACAAAAGAAATGACGGCGATCCTGAAATCATTGCAGATCGGTGGAAAAAAAGTATTGCTCTTGACCTCTAAGGCCGACCAGGGAATTTTAAAATCCGGCCGGAATATTCCTACACTGAATATTCTTGAAGCGGCAAAAGCATCGACGTATGATATCCTCAACAACAGTGTTGTGGTGATCCAGAAAAGCGGTGTGGATGTCATTAATAAAACATTTGCAAACTAAAACGGTACGGCAGCGACTATGACTGGAATATTAATACAACCTTTATTGACTGAGAAGATGACGGAGTTGACCGCAAAACGTCAATTTGCGTTTAAGGTCGATCCGAATGCAAACAAAATTACCATCGCAAAAGCAGTTGAAAAAAAATTCAACGTCAATGTCACTAGCGTTCGCACATCGAATGTAAAAGGAAAAGTGAAATCGCAGATGACGAAACGTGGTCGCATCGCAGGACGTCGCAGCGACTGGAAAAAAGCGATCGTCACACTGAAAGACGGACAAACAATTGATTTTCTGGCTAACGTTTAACGGGAAGACCGAGTTATGGCATTACGCAAATTAAAACCGACAACTGCTGCAACGAGATATTATTCGATTGCAACGTTCGAAGAGATTACCAAAAGCACTCCGGAGAAGTCTCTGCTGGAGAAGATTACAAAGTCCGGTGGACGAAACAATCACGGCCGTGTCACTTCCCGCCATCGCGGAGGTGGACATAAACGTCGGTATCGTGTGATCGATTTCAAACGTGATAACCGCAACATCGAAGGTACCGTTGTTTCGATTGAATACGATCCGAACCGTTCTTCGTATATCGCGCTAATTAACTATGTTAATGGGGATAAGCGATATATTCTTGCTCCCAATGGATTAAAAGTCGGAACAAAAATTATTGCCAGTGAAACAGCTGATATCGTCACCGGTAATGCGTTGCCATTGCGCGCCATTCCAGTGAACACACAAGTGCATAATATTGAACTTCGTCCCGGTAAAGGTGGACAAATCGCGCGCAGCGCAGGCAACTTCGCTACGGTGCAGGCAAAAGACGGACGATTTGTTCTGTTGAAATTCCCCTCCGGTGAAGCTCGCAATGTCCTTTCGGAATGTTATGCAACAATTGGACAGTTGGGCAATCTAGATCACGAAAACATCAGTTTTGGTAAAGCGGGACGTTCGCGTTGGTTTGGTATCCGTCCGTATGTTCGTGGTGTAGCGATGAATCCTGTCGACCATCCAATGGGAGGTGGTGAAGGGAAAACATCCGGCGGCGGTCATCCGGTGAGCCCGTGGGGTCAAAAAGCAAAAGGTCTCAAGACCCGCAAACGTAAGAAATCATCCAGTCAATATATTGTTAAGCGTCGTAAGTAATTAAGAGAGAATTATGAGTCGTTCACTCAAAAAAGGTCCATACATTGATTCGCGTCTTCTTGAAAAAGTAGAAGCGCTCAACAAGTCAAACAAAAAGCAAGTGATTAAGACGTGGGCGCGCGCCTGCACTATCTCTCCTGAGTTTGTGGGACATACGTTTGCTGTGCACAACGGCAACAAGTTCATCCCTGTCTATATTCAGGAAGCAATGGTCGGACACAAGCTCGGTGAATTTGCACCGACGCGTATTTTTCGCGGACATCCCGGTGTCAGGACCGAAGCAGCAGCGTAATCATTCTAATTGGAGTTGAGTATCATGGAAGCAAGAGCATTACAACGATTTGTTGGAACATCACCACGCAAGATGCGTATTGTCATCGATTTGATCCGCGGCAAAGGGGTCGGTGAAGCGATGAACATCCTTCACTTCCAGCCGAAACATGCGGCAAAATCAGCGGAAAAAGTTCTGCGGTCGGCAGTATCGAATTTTCAGAACAAGGATGTGAACACCGGTATCAGCACTGATGATCTGATCGTGAAAGAAGTTTTCGTAAACGGCGGAGCGTCGATGAAACGCATACTTCCCGCACCGATGGGGCGGGCGTATAAACTCTTAAAGCGTTCCCATCATTTAACTATTGTAGTTGATAAACGAACATCCAAAAAAAAATAATTTTCAGTTGAGGAGTTACTTTGGGACAAAAAATTAATCCGGTCGGTTTTCGTTTAGGGATCATTAAAGGTTGGGATTCCAACTGGTACGACGAAAAGAACTTCGCCGCCAAACTTGAGGAAGATATGATGGTGCGGAACTACCTCCGTAATCGTCTTAAAAAAGCTGGCGTATCGAAAATTTTGATCGAACGGACTCCCAAGAACGCACGCATCACCATCAATACTTCGCGCCCCGGAGTTGTGATCGGAAAAAGCGGAAAAGAGATTGGGCAATTAGAAGAAGAACTGAAAAAGGTAACGAACAAAGAAGTAAAAATTCTTATCAGTGAAATAAAGCGTCCCGAACTCGATGCGCAACTCGTAGCCGAAAATATTGCATCGCAGCTGGAAGGCCGTATCGCTTTCCGCCGCGCGATGAAGCAGGCAATTACTGCTGCAATGAGAATGGGTGCTGAAGGAATCCGCGTGAAATGTGGTGGACGTTTGGGTGGAGCGGAAATTGCACGTACAGAGCAGTATAAAGAAGGCCGTATTCCGTTACACACACTCCGCGCGGACATCGATTACGCACACGCTGAAGCAGCAACAATCTACGGGAAAATCGGAGTGAAAGTTTGGATCTGCAAAGGTGAAGTATTGGATCGTTCAGGAAAATAATAAGTATAGATCTGGAGTTTTGAACTATGTTAATGCCCAAAAGAGTAAAATTTAGAAAAGCGCAACGTGGCCGTATGAGCGGTGTGGCGACACGCGGTGCAACGGTTGCATTCGGTGACTACGGCTTAAAAGCCATGGAACCGGGTTGGATTTCAGCGCGTCAGATTGAAGCGGCTCGTGTTGCGTTGACGCGTCTGATGAAGCGCGAAGGAAAAGTGTGGATCCGAATCTTTCCGGATAAACCGGTAACGAAAAAACCTGCTGAAACCCGTATGGGAAGCGGTAAAGGCGCACCCGAATTCTGGGTAGCGGTAGTAAAACCGGGCCGCATCATGTTCGAGGTCGGCGGTATCAATAAAGAATTGGCACAGGAAGCATTAAAATTGGCAACACACAAGCTTCCTATCAAAACAAAGTTTGTTTCACGTATCGACCTGGCAGCGTAAGGAGCAGCACATGAAATCACAAGAATTACGTCAATTGACTACCGAAGAAATAGGCAAGCGGATCGAAGAAAATCTCGAAACGCTGGCGACAATGAAATTTCAAAAAGCAACCAGTCAGGTTGAAAATACATCGAAGTTCACCTCGCTGCGCAAAGATATTGCGCGTATGAAAACACTCATCCGTGAGCGCGAACTTGGCAAATCCAACGTTGCAGCAAAGTAAGAGAAGAGAATACTCAATGGAAGCTCGAAACAATCGCAAGACCAGAACCGGAAAAGTCGTCAGCAACAAGATGGCAAAAAGCATCGTTGTGGCGATCGAACGCAAAGTTGCTCATCCGTTATATAAAAAGTATTTCAAACGGACAACGAAGTTCTATGCTCATGACGAAAAGAACGAAGCCGGTGTCGGCGATACAGTAAAGATCATGGAAACACGGCCGCTCAGCAAATTAAAACGCTGGCGCTTGGTCGAAATCGTTACAAAAGCAAAATAATTGAACGATAGACGATAGACAGTTCGGAGACGACAATGATTCAAGAAGAAACCAATTTAGTTGTAGCAGATAACTCAGGCGCCAAAAAAGTCCGCTGTATTCGTGTGCTGGGCGGACATGATCGCCGTTATGCCTCCGTCGGCGATCTGGTGGTAGTGTCCGTAAAATCGGCAATTCCAGGGGCCGGTGTGAAAAAAGGTGAAGTGTCACGTGCCGTTGTTGTCCGCACGACAAAAGAAATAGGTCGCAAAGACGGTTCTTATATCCGATTTGACGAAAATGCTGTTGTGCTCATTAACCAACAGAACGAACCGCGCGGAACCCGT
>JALNZH010000009.1 GCA_023229405.1 Bacteroidota bacterium | reverse complement strand
AGGGCTTTTATCCCATTACACGGTATTTATATTTTTATACTGTGCACCAGCCGGAAGGGACAATCAAAAAATTTCTTGATTGGGTTGTAAGTAAAGAAGGACAGAATGTTGCGAAAGCAAACGGGTATATTCCTCTCTACAGCATTGAATAGCAGTTATTATTGTAGGTCGCAGTGGCACCTCATTCTGCTACTTTAAAAATAAAAAGCGGCATCACTTTTTCGTGATACCGCTTTTTTGTAAAACAAAGCATTGCATCGTCTTACAATTGAGCGCCGCCTTCACGGCAACGGTCGATACCAAAACTTATTTCAGCAACATCATCTTCTTCACTTGGGAATAATTTCCTGTCTTCAAAGAGTAGAAATAAATGCCGGAGGAGAGGTGTGATGCATCGAATTTCACTTCAAATGATCCGGCAGTGCGGAATCCATTCACAAGCGTTGCCACTTCCTGGCCTACCATGGTAAACACTTTTAATGTAACATTGCCGGAGACCGGTAATGTGTAATTGATGGACGTTGAAGGATTAAATGGATTCGGGTAGTTTTGTTTGAGTGAATATTCTACCGGAGCAAGCTCGTTGTTTTTCGATTCTACACCTGTTGTATAGGTGGTGTTGTTGGGATCGTAATTGGTCCATGTTGCATCCCATTGTGCATTGCGGGCTTGTGAAGGATCGAACGCACCGCGGTAGCTGACAGTGGTGAAATAACCGCTATTTAATTGTACACTGCTGAAATCCGTACCAGCCGTAGCCGCTTCGGATCCGACGGTCGGACGGGGATCAGGATTCGTAGTATTAAAAACATCAACCAAAGCAAGAGCTGAAGATTGACGCGGTGCGGCGCCCTGATTGTTCCACCCCGATGTTCCAAAGAATGTGCCGAAGTTGAATCCGACACCGGCCGCAACGGAAGAAGTTGCCAAAACATTAGTGCGTGCCTGGAGGCTAACATTGCGGATCTGCAGATTTCCCTGGAGCGCATACGCTGCAGTTGAGTCGTTGCGCAACGAAAGACCCCAGGGGAATCCGAGCATTACGGAGTTATGAATGCTCAGCCGGGTATTGCGACGAATAACCGCTGCATATTGAAACTTGCTGCCAACAGGAAGCGCTGTGTTTGTATCCGCCTGCGGACCAACGAGTGTAACGTTAGAGAACACGGGGGAAGTCAACGGAGCGGTTGTTGTCGGTGTTCCATCGTTATCCGATTCGAAACCGTTTGTTTCACCAGCAACATCCCATATATTTTTGTCTTTTCTGGAAAATGCAAATTGAATGCGTCCGGAAAATCCGTAATCACTATCAAAGTCGTCATCAGTAGTTCCGATGGCAACAAGATATTTTGCGTCAACCGTGCCGCCAAAGAATTCAAACGCATCGTCGCCGGAATAGCTTACTTGAATATATTCAAGCTTCGTTCCGCGACCAACACCACCCAGCGTTAAGCCGTTAATCTCATTGTTCAGAGAAATAACGATACCAGGAAATTCGATACGAACATAACGAATCACACCGCTGGTATCGTTTTGATTGCTGCCACCATACTGTCCGCCAACATCAATACCTTCGATGGATTGCGTAACCGGGCGGTTGGTCGGAGCACTGCCGAGAACAATAATTCCGCCCCAGTCGCCGCGTTTCCGTTGTCCGATGGGTTTTGCCGAGGTGAAGACGATAGGTTCAGTTTTTGACCCTTCCGCATATATTTTTCCGCCGCGGCGGATAATTACTGTGCCGTTGGTTGCGCTGTCACCCATGATGACAGTTCCTGGTTGAATATATAAGGATGCAAGGGAGTCGACATAGTAAAAACCGGTAAGAACATAGATGGTGTCGCGGGAGAGTGTCGTGGACATTCCTGCCGTTACATGGAAGGGGGATTTTGCCGCTGCACCGAGTCCGGCACCGATCACTTTTGTCGGACGCGTTTGAGCGCTGGCAATGGTGCTGAGCATCAAGAACACTACACTCAGTAATTTCAATTTATTCATTGTAAATCCTTTCTGAAAAATAATTGGAAGGGTTGGTTAAACTTTGTGAATTGTAGTTTTGAATTTACGATGCTACAAAATAGAAAGGACAATTTATGTATACGTAAATGCAGTGTTAATTTTGTGTAAACAAAAAGGGACACATATCGTGTCCCTTTTTGTCGACTATCTCGAAGTGTATATTTTTATTGGAAATTAAAACTGAACTGGAGTGAATAATTCATACCAATATTAATTCTGCGTTGATCGACACTGCTCTGTGTATAAACGATGTCTTGATTGTTCAAGTTTTTGATCGTGAATTTCGCTTCCAGTCCTTGCAGCATAGCATTTAGCGGTTGTGTTACTGAAAAATCCACGGTGCCTCGTTTGTGTTCATAAATATTTCCGTCGCCAGCCCGAAGATCTGTGATAGCGTCGATTCGTGATCCGTATTCATTGTAGAGCAGATTCAGCGATGTGCCGTACTCCGGTTCAATGAAAAAGAGTGATACGTTATACATATACGGTGATTGTCCTTGCATTGTCCGCGTTCCATTAATAAAGACGGGAGCATTGGAACCGCCGATATTTTCACTAAATGGAACTTCGGAATAAATTCGTGTATAATTGCCGACGATTTGTACATTTCCAAGATATTCGGCAACAAAACGAAGATTTTTTCGCATTTCAAATTCCCAGCCGCGATTGAATCCCTTTTCTGCATTGAACCAAGTTCGTTCGGCGTATGATGAAAAGGTCCTTAATTCTTCAATTGGATTCTGGATATCTTTGTAGAAATAGCTGACTGCTATCAGGTCGCCTGCCTCAGGAAAGATTTCATAGCGGAGGTCATAATTTTTAACAAGGGCTCGTTTTAGGTTCGTATTGCCATACACATATTCATATTTGTCGAAATCATAGAAATACACGTTTGCCATTTCACGAAATTCCGGTCGATTTACCGTTTTGCTGAATGCCAACCGGAGATTCTGCACTTCGCTGATTAAGTATGTGAAATTAACCGAAGGGAGAAAATCCCGATTGGTGATATTTGATACGAATGGTTGATCGCTCGTGCGGCTCTGTTTGGTGAATACATTTTGAATAGAATGCTCAACACGAACACCCCCGTTAATGCGGAATTGAGCATCAGCGATTGTGAACGGAACATCCGCCATCAGGTAATAGGCGAATAACTTCTGCTCCGCAGAATAGCGGTCTGAAGGCTTTGAAATTTCGTTTAACCCAAATTTTCCAGCTCCGAAATGATCCATACTGTAAATATCATTAATCGGAAGTGTCAAATAGGAGTAATTATCAGGAGACAGCAGCGAATGGTTGATCTGGAAATACCGGATTCCGTACTCACGATATTTTCGTTCATTCATAGCACCGGTCTTGAATTTCATTGATGAGAATGGAAGATTCACGTTGAACTTTTGGCCGGTCGTTTTGTCATACAAATTTGACCATGACCGCTCTCCCGGATTTGCCAGAAATGGTTCGACGGTTTCATCGCTTGGTATGGGTAACGTATACACCACTTGTTTGCGATCTGGTTGGTCGGTGTATGCCTGGGAGAAATATCCGAGCCAGTCGGCGTGCATGTCCAGCAATTCGGGAAATTTGTGTTCACCCCCCAATTGTCCCGAATACATACTGCGTTGCTCCCACTCAATCTGATACGTTCGTATCCGGTTATCATTATAAATATCCAACCCCTTCAAGTAATTTACTTTATCTTCCGCTGCACGGTTGTAATTATTCTTGAACGAGAATTTGTGCAAGTCGCCGTATTTGAAACTGAGATCGAGAATAGCTCCCCAGAGTATGGAATATTTGTCCGACAAGCCGGAGAGTTTTCGCTGGGTCGATGTTCCGCTCACGTCGGTGATGTTAATGTTCGAATGAGCAAAACTGTTTCGGTACGAAAGGGCAGAAATAATTCCGAGTTCATGTTCGTCAAAATCAATTTTGTCTCCAATGGAGATGCTCATTGACTGATTTAAAGGCGCCTTTTTTGTAGATGCAGACCATGTGTTGGGAAGTGTACTCTCCAACTGCTTGAGAGAAGGTTCCTCCAACGGGAGCAGACGTTTGCCGTCATCGACACCAAGCCAATCGGAACCGCCTGACTGTGATCCTTGAAAAGGCTCCAAGGAAGTGATTGAGTTTAAGGAAGCGGAATACACTACCTTTACTAGTCGTGTCTCTGGGAAATCCAACGTATTCAATTGTACGAGCCCGCCGGTAAAGTCTCCTGGCAGGTCTGGAGTCGCCGTTTTTGCAACATTCATGTTCTCAAGCAAATTTGAAGGAAGCATATCGAACGAAAAACTTTTCTTATCAACACTGGTGCTTGTTACCGATGCACCGTTCAGTGTGGTTTGATTATACCGATCGGTTACTCCGCGGACAAAAATAAATTTATTGTCAACAATTGAAACACCGGTAACCCGTTTTAATGCGTCTCCCGAGGTTGCGTCCGGTGCTTTTTTCATTTGTTCAGAACTGATGCCATCGCCGATGCTGGCTGCTTTCCTCCGCTCCGCCAGGATAGCACCTTCACTGGACTTAATAGCGGATGCGCTGATGACGACTTCTTGCTGTTGGATTCCCTGATCTTCGCTCAAACTGACGTTTAGCACAGTCTGTTCTGCATTGATCAATTTTACCCCCGAGATCACTTTTGTTTCATACCCAAGAAATGAGATGCGTACATCATATGTTCCTTCCATTATTTTTTTGATTTGAAATTTTCCTTCAATATCCGTAGAGGAGCCGAGTTTTGTGTTTACGATAAACACATTGGCTCCAATCAAATCTTCGCCGGATTTTTCATCTGTAATTTTTCCGACTAATATTCCTCCGGCTTCGGCTTGCTGCTGTCGAATTTTTTCCAGAGCGCTTTGGTCCTGATCCTGAGAAAAGAGTCCGTCGGAAATGAGGAGAGTAAAGAGAAAGAAAAAACCGAAAGTGAAATGTTTCATAATAATTTCCTGTGTCCTGTTGTTGTTCGTAGTTGAATGAACAAAAATCACGATTTCGTGTTAATTCTACGTTACGACGATGTTACCGTTAGTTTAAAATGCGGTAACAGTATCTTGACAATGACTTAATATTACCACTGGATGAGCAGGTAAGAAATCGTTGTAACCTGAGGCGACTAAAGATGTTAGGAGATTATGCGAAAACCAGTTCCGACCGCAGCATAGGCAAGATCCGACATCATTTTGGGGGTTAACGAGGAATGTGCCGGTATTACTGGATGAAAGACAACAGAAACAGTTACGGAGCGTATGGAAAGTAATTGCCAGAAGTGAGCGATAAATGTCATACTGCCGTACCAACAGACAATATCCCTGTTTGTTCCTCCGACTGCCATTTCGTCGATTTTCGTATAGTTGATTGTCACCGGCTGTACCGGGCTAGAGACGGAGATTGCTGACGTAAAGAGGAAAGATCGAAATGGAAGAATAACGCTTCCGTCCGAAGAAGTTCCTTCCGGAAAAATCTGGACATTCACACCATGGCGCAATGTTTGTTCTATTTGTGTTACCGCCTTCACTGCGCCCCGAAATTTTTCTCGATCGATAAAGAGTGTTCCACCAAGTGCCGCCATCCAACCGAGCAGCGGCCATGAGCGGACATTCTTTTTTGCGACAAACAATGTCGGAACACTTGATGCGATAACAATAATGTCCAGATAACTTTGATGATTTGCAGTAATAAGAGTTCCAGCCGGAACGACAGCATTCTGCGTTTTGTCAACCGAGACGGTAATACCGAGAATCTGCAGCATAATTTTTGCCCAGATGTTTGTCGTAACGGCAAGTATCGGCTCAGTTTCCTGCTGCAACATCCAGAATGTTATGCGGACGAATGCAACGATTACTAAAAATATGAGAGAGATGACAACAAACAGAAGCGCTTTTAAAAAACGGATCATACTATAACAGACGAACGGAAGTAGTGAGACTTGTATTTTGATGTGATACGGTCAGTATTTACTAGAAGTAAAACGTCGGCTGTTCCAAATTCCTTGTCCAGCGCTGGTTCGCCGCAGATGGTCGCTCCCAGACGCAGGTATCCCTTAATGAGAGGGGGAAATTGCTGATACGAGTGTTCGATTTCTTCCGCAGTAAGCAGGTTAAATGGAAGTTCCATTCTGCATCGATCGATTGGAGTTACAGCATATTCTGCGGGAGCGGGATGATATTGACGGAAATACGTGCTGGCAGCAGCGAGATAACGGGAGTCGGTTGTGTGAAAACTTGCACAGCCGAATAAATGAGAAATGGAATGAAGTTCCAGATATTGAGCAATGCCTCCCCATAAAAGATTTATCACCGCTAACGAGCGAAATGGTTTTGCAACACATGATCGCCCAACTTCGAGTAATTGTCCCGGTAGTGTTGCAAAGCCGGAAAGGTCGAATTCGTTTTCCGAATAAAAGCCGATCTGTTGCTGAGCTTTCTGCTGGGGTAACAGCCGGTATGTTCCGACCACCGAACCGGACGAAAGTTCTTTTACAATAAGATGATCGCAGAATGTATCATACACATCCGAATCAAAACCAGACTCGTAGGATGATTGCAATCCTTCTTTCATTTCAAGATTGAATACTTCAAACCGAAGGCGAAGGGCCGCTTCTATCTCCTGAAGGGAGTCGGCGATTTTTACTTGGAATGTGTCTGTGGAACAAAGAACTGATGATGAGTCGGTGCGGATAGAATTCACGTGATCCTCTTGTGATAGTAAGCGAGGAGAAGATATCACGCAAATATTGGTGAAATGTTATTGTTGGATCACTGAATGATTATGATACCGTCAGTGTTATGTTAAGACGGTTAAAAGTTTATTCGCATACGTTATACTATTCGTATGCTTCATCATATGATAATCTTTGCATAACCTCTTCATTATCACCAATCTGTATTTTGTTTGCAAGAATTACGAACGAAGAATCATTTATGCGAATTGCACATCTCTCCGATCTTCATCTAAGTCCGGATCATTTTCCCGAGCGGAGTGATGCATTGTATGAGATTCTTCACAAATGCCGGTCGCTGAAAACGGATCACATTGTGATTACCGGCGACATTACGAATCAGGCAAAACCGAAAGAATTTGCGCATGCCCGGAGTATTCTGAAGGAATTTGATCTGCTCGATCCCGAAAAACTGACAGTCACCATCGGGAATCATGACATTTTCGGCGGCCCGTATTATGCGGAAGATGTGCTGTCGTTTCCGGGATACTGCAGACAAACGGATTACGATGGGAAGGTAAAAGAATTCTATTCTGCATTTCGGGAAACGTTTGAAGGATGCCAATATGTTTCCGGATCATCGATTTTTCCGTATGTGAAGATGATCCGCGATGTAGTCTTTGTGGGAATTAATTCTGTTGCACAATGGAGTTCGCTGAAAAATCCGCTTGGATCAAACGGTGAAGTGTGTAAAAAACAATTTCACCGACTGAAAGAAATATTTGCCAGCGACATGCTGAAGGGGAGAATGGTTGTTGTGCTGATCCATCATCATTTTAATAAGCAGGAATCAAAACCATCAGCGGGAAAACTGGAGCGTTTGTGGGGCGCTATCGAATCGAGCACTATGAAACTCTGGAAAAAAAAGCGAATCTTTTCGCTCTTCGCAACGGCTTCCATCGGGAAAGTGCTGCACGGTCATGTGCATCACCACGAAGGATATAAACGGAAAAATATTCAGTTTCTGAATGCTGGCGGAACGATGTTCGCCAATCCTCAAGGACATTGTTTGTTTCATCTGCTGCATGTTCAACAACAAAAAATAGAGCATGTAGATGTGCGAGTGGTTCCAAACAAACGGAATAGGCGCTCCGCCATTGGGATATAATATTGTTCGGCCATTCATTGACGAAGTCCATTCCATTGTAGCTCCTATATCCAGTTATGACCATTCTTGCACTGCTGATTTTTACCATAACTGATTCGTCCGCCCTCCGAAAGGGGGATGAGTGTTTTCGTGCTCAAGATTATGCCGGAGCAATGACTGCGTATACATCGTACGCCAAAACACAGGAACACAATGCGGGAGTGTATTGGCGCATCGCTCGTACGGCAATCTGTTCCGGTGACATCAGTGATCCCGATACGCAGGAAGTATTATATCGTAAAGCACTAGAGGCAGCCACACACGCGGTTCGATTAGATTCTTTGAGTTCCAATGCGCAATGTTGGTATGCAATTTCGTTGGGTTACATCGCTCTGTTCGAAGGGAGCAAAACCAAAGTGGAGTATTGCCGGCAAATCCAGAGTTCTTTGGACGCCGCAATCAGGCTTGATCCATGCAACGATGTGGCGTATTCCGTGTATGGAACATTCTATCGCATGCTGGGAAATGTAAATTGGATTGAGAGACAACTGGCAGATCTATTACTTGGCGGTTTGCCAAAAGGGGGATTTGCCGAAGCGGAAGTAATGCTGAAAAAAGCGATTGCACTAGCACCCAATGTGCTTCGACATCGATTTGAACTCGGCATGCTCTATTATGAGACAGAAAGAATACAAAAGGGAGAGGAACTATTTCGGTTGTCGCTGCTGATACCGCCAACACTAGCAAGTGATAAAGAGAGAATTACAACAATGAAACAAATGCTCGGTCAGTCAGCGGGAAAATAACACCACGCAGTGCTACTTCCGCTAGCGTATCTCTTCAAACTCACCGATTGCTTTATTCTTCCGCACATTATTCCATAAAAAATATTGTCCATTCATCGACACATAGACTCCAATCGGTAACGTCTGCACGAACGCCAGGGCGCTGCCAAGATTAAATAATCCGTCCGAACTGCCGAATTTGTATGGAACCATTGCTCCGGTTAAGACAATAGTTTTATTCTGAATACGCGCAGCAAGGTAACACGCTGTTTCCACCATAGTATCGGTTCCGTGTGTCACCACAATTTTCTCTTCCGTCGTTTTCGCGCAATGGTGTGCAATCGTTTCGCGGTGTTCATCTGTCATTTCCAGAGAATCGATCATCATCAACGTTTCGATATGGACGTCGATTCGAGACCTGCCGAGAGAGAGCATTTCCGTCAGATGAGTATCCTTGAAGAACAGCGTGCCGTTCAGTTCGTTGTACTCTTTATCGAAGGTGCCGCCGGTAACGAAGATTTTAATTGCCATAAAAAATAATGACTGAACCGCAAAAGCAGTAAGAAGAATGCCTTAATGTAATTCGAGATTGAGTGAATATCAACCTGTAGAAAGGTGACAGTCACCTTTTCGCCCACTTACCTGCTGCTATTGCTTTTGTTCCAGTAATGCACGGACAGCTTTTAATTCATTCTCCAACCGATCCATCTGTTCAATGTGGTTTGTCCAGACCTCGCTTCGTTTAATGGATTGCCGTTCAGCCATTTGCGCTGCACGGACAATTCTATCCATAAAATACCCAAAGAACCAAACACCAACAAATCCGAGCGGAACGATAACAATTAAGAGTGAGCGTAACCGCGGGATACCGAAAAAAATCTGTAGTTTATCGCTGGCGGTAATGATCAACAATGTGAAGTTGAGTATCACCAGAAATGATTGGCCAAGGTCGAATCGGTATTTTTGTGCAAAAAAGACCTCGCGCCAGTGCGCAAGACGGACACGGACATTAAAATGGTCAGAGGATTGATGATTCATGATGATGATCCTTCTTTTTAATAATCGATGATTAGTTGAATAATGCTGATTTACAGTGTGGAATTCAACCGGTTAAATCATATCTCGAAGTCAGATTATTATGTGCTCCAACGCAAACATCGTTTGAATGGCTCTAATATGGGTGGTATATTCAATGACATCTATTATTGAAAGAAAACCGATGAAACGATCCTCTATTGTTTTACTCATGTTGATTGCTCTTGTCCTCAGCTCTGTCGCACAACAAAAATCCACTCATAAAACAACTGGCACCAAAACGGTTGTTGAGTTTGTGGTGAATGCGCCGGATGAGACTGCTCCGTTTGATAATCCTAATACAGATGCAGATGAAAGCATGGACGGAATATGCGAAGATGCGAACGGAAATTGTACACTCACTGCAGCGACGATGGAAGCTGAGTATATGAATGCAGCAGTGATCATCACTTTTCAATCATCGATGACCATTACCTTAACGCCGGACGGCGGTAGTGAAGGAGCGAGTCTCGGTTTTTTGTTCAGCGGGTCAAAAATTCTTGCCGGAAATAATACTATTACGATCAACGGTTCGCCGTTCGGTGGTCCTCTCGACATGGAAGATTATTGCGAAATCTCCGGCATTTCGTTCGACAATATTCCTCTCACACTACAGAACGGAAACACAATTAAAGGGTGTTCCTTTAACAATACCGGATTCCTTCCCGTGGGATTGATTTCCATTGATGGATCCAACAATATCATCGGTGGACCGAATCCATCTGACCGGAATGTCTTTAAGAATGGCAAAACGTATGCCATAATGATTGCGCATTCTGCAGGGGACGGCAAAAATCAGATTGTTGGAAATTACATAGGTCTGAATGAATCCGGCACGGTATCAGCAGGGAACGAAGGGGGAATTTTGCTAGCCGGAAACAACGGCGAGGGAAAGAATTTAATTGAAGGGAATGTGATTTCCGGGAACAAGACCAATGGTATCGGTATCATGAGTTCCGACAGCAATGTGATCAGAGATAATAAGATTGGAACAAACGCTTCCGGTACATTAGCTGTTGGAAATCTCCAGAATGGAATATTGTTGGCCAATGCTTCACACAATACTATTGAAGGGAATATTCTCTCAGGGAACGTGCTCAGCGGACTTGTCCTCAGTGGCGATGCTGAACGTCCGATCGGTTCGTCCTTTAATACCGTGAAATTTAATTTCATCGGTGTGAACAAAGACACGCTGCAGATTCCTAACGGAGAATTCGGCGTTCAACTGCTCAATAATGCAAATGATAATATTATCGGTTCGACACTTGCGACCGATCTGGATACGAATGTGATCGCGTATAATACTCGGATGGGAATCTTGCTCTGGCGTGACTCGTTGACCGCAGGATCTTTCACACCGCAACGAAATATTTTCCGCCGCAACAGAATGTATCGCAACGGTGATCCCGGCATCATGCTCGTCACCAATGCGCAGGAAAATATTCCGCGGGCAACAGTGGACAGTATCCATCGAATGCCGGAAGGCGACCTGATCGTTCATGGCAAAGGAACACCGAAAGTTATTGCCGATGTATACCTGGCTGATCCGAACGCAAGCAAGCACGGTGAAGGAAAACAGTGGCTGGCGAAAGGAGCGGTTGATGACAGCGGCTTCTTTGCCGTTAACGTCGGAGTGCATGAACTGAAGTGTGACTATATTACAGTACTGCAGACGGATAACAAAAATAATACGTCGGCAAATTCATACAATTATGGTTTGGTGCCAAACATGGTTCTGTTGACGCAGAGCTGCGAACCCGGATTGTTCGGCGCTGTTCCGTATGCGGACAACAAATATTCCGTCCATATAGACTGGAAAGGAATGCCGATGGTCGGAGAGATAGAATTCGTATTAAATGGACATACAAAATCAGGAACCATTAATGGTGATCTTGCAGAAGTGGAATATAATATGAACCAGTCAGTAGTCGGCAATAACACGCTTACTTGGACTCTGACAACATGCGACAACCGTTCCGCAACTGGAATCAATCAATATCAGTTTTGTGGAAATCCGGTCCCTGGATGGTTGGACCCGGTCACTGCACTCTGCGGCGGTGGACATATGAAATATAAACATACGCAGACGTTTCCCGATATTCAGGGTGCTGCCGCCGGAATGGGTGTGCCGTCAAGCATGGCGTTTATTGGCGGACAGTTTCTTTCGTTTGTAGGTGCGCCATCATTCACGACGACACTAAATATTCCCGGTGAATCTGAACCGATCGAAGCAAATGCTGCGTTTGAAATTGGCGAATTCCGTACGAATGTCAGTATATCGGGAACAGCGAATACAACCTTTGCCGGCTGTACTGATGTTGATTTGAGCGGAATTATCACTTTAACAGCGAACGTAGCGAAGGATTATTCATACGGTATCAATTTCGGCGCGATTCCGTGTCCTTCTATTCCCGGACTGGAACAAGCGTGCCAGATGGCGAATGCTTTATCACATTTACTGCGGGTAGGTGCAACGCTTTCCGGACAGATTACTGGTACTGCAACTTTATCGGAAGGAATCACCATTACTGGCGGCAGCGGAGGAGCATCGCTGGCGTTGCGACCGTTCCTTGATGTCTTCCCGTTCCACGCCAGCGGAACAGGAGCACTTGCGTTTGCATTCTCCGTTCCGGATTTTTCCGTGACCAGCGTGACTCCGTCGCTCGTGCTGACCATTTCCGAATCCATCACCGGTTCATCGAAATCGTGGACATTCCCGAACGCATTGCCGCTAGCCGAAGCAGATGATTTCAACGAGAAAAAGAATTCAGTTGCAGTGTTTCCGTTCATTCCGGCCGACATACAGGCGATTGCGCCCGATACAATGCTGGAACAAGCGATCCCCTGGAATGCGCGTCCCGCTTTTGCAGCAGGACCAAATGGCGTGAAAGCATTTTCGTGGACGGCGAAACGGATAAGCGGAGGGAAGAACGTTTATGATATCATGCTGAAGTATTTCAACGGCACAGAGTGGATGCCAACAGTAGAACTGACACATGACAATAACGTGGACCGCAATCCCGACATTGCGATAGACAACAACGGTACAATAATGGTCTGCTGGGAAAAGAATTCTTCCGCAACAGCCTATCCTGAATCGCTTCACTATTCATCGGCAGCGATGAAGAATTATGAAATCGCATATTATACCCGCACTACTGGAATTGCGGACGTGATTTCCAGCGGTACGTTCGGCGCGCCGGGTATATATGATGCATCGCCGCTGCTCGCATGCGGCACGGATGGAACAACAGTCATGATGTGGCAAGCAAACAACGGTGAATCGATGTATGGAACTGAGACCGCACCGACAAAGATCCTATCCGTTCGCACGTCTTCAGGAACACAGTGGACCCAAGTCGATACTGTAGCGACGGGTCAATCGAAACTGTTTCAGTGGAAACTTGCGGTGCACGATGAGGCAAATATCCTTCTTGCTTTGGCAAAAGATACACAAGGTGACCTTTCCACCGGTGATGACTGGGAAATATTCACCATCCGCAAGACCAATGGTGTGTGGGGAAATGAACAGCGTTTGACGACGAATACCAAAATGGAATACGGCGTGAATGCAGCGTATGCTCAGAATGGAACGCCAATTGTTACATGGATGCGTGATACATCTATCATCGGAAGTGTTGGAGCAACAACACTATCACAGGAAGTATGGCTGTCGAACGCCGGCATGGGATTCTTCACGAATGCTTTTGCGATCGGGAAGGATACAATGGCTTTATTCTGGAATGAAGGATCATCCATTGTGACATCAACTTCTCCAGTGGAACAACGCTCTTGGAGCAATCCGCGATTCATTCATTTTACCACCGATGTGCAGCGATCAGTGCATGCACAGTTCGACGGCACCGGAGCGTTGCACGTCGGCTTCCAACAATCTCCGTATTCGATGCAGCCCGGTCAGTTCTCTGATTCCGGCTCGCTGCAGTTGATTTCACTCTCTAAACTCTCAATACCGCTCGAAGTGAAACAGAATGTGGTGACGGCACCGACAGGATTTGCATTGTTCGATGCATATCCAAATCCGTTTAACGCTTCTTCCGTCATCCGCTTCCGATTGCCAAATCAAGGATACACCGTGCTGACGGTGACAAATACCCTCGGACGCGAAGTAGCGCGCCTTGTTGACGGACAATTGAATGAAGGTGAACACTCGATTACGTTTAATGCAGAAAGGTTTGCAAGCGGAGTGTATTTTTATACACTTCGGTCCGGCGTTTTGATCCAAACAAAGAAGATGATTCTATTAAAATAAGGACTTTTGTCCTACACAATTGTCCTACTCTACAGTGCCAAATGGCACTATTGTAAACAATAGGATTCTCTTCGGAGAGAGCATTGGATACGAAAGAAATATACAAGTCCATGCGGGAACATGAATATTTTGATAGTGGGGATTTACTGTTGCGTCTGCTTCGGATGTCGAAAAAAAATCATTCCGAACAGGATTGCATAAACAGTATAGACGAATGTTGCCGATAAAAGGAGAGGGGAAGGATTGGTTGTTGAAACAACCTTCAACAGCGCCAATGCACCGATCACAAAATGCGTCATATTCCCGATGGTAATCGGTCTTCCATAGATTCCGCCGAGGAGATTCTCCTTTGCTGTCCAATTCATCATGGCAAACGAGAAATAAAGTGCTCCCGTCAGCTGAATAACGATTATTGCCATCCCGGAAGAGTTGGCGTTAAGATAGAGTGAAATTTCCTGCGGAAAGAAGGAACAGACGATTCCCGCCAACCCCATGAATGTTGCGCTCGATGATAATAAGATTTTTGTATTCACAATGTATTATTCTTTCAATTCGATGCAATTCAAGAAGTCAAATACATCGTGTCAGATTATTGGACGTAAGGAACAATAGTAAGTGCCTTCCCGTCGAGCGGACAAAATTTATACAGAAATTCGTACGAACGGTTACAGAGGGGACAATATTTAACAAGCTCAGAAATTTGCTCGTTGGACTTTTTCCCGAGCCACGATTCGCGGAAAGCAGCAACCTCGGCGGTAATTGATTTGCCCACATTTTCAAATGGTATAATTTCCACCTTTGGATCTTCTTCCAGCTGAATGGAAAGTATTTTTTGTTCTCCGCGTCGGATGCATTCCACCGATACCGATTCTCCAGGAGCGTGCCTTGTTAAAACGGAATCAATATCTGCCGAAGAAGTAATTTTTCTCCCGTCAATCGAAACGATCACATCGCCGCGGTCAAGTCCGGCTTTGTATGCTGGCGTTCCCATCTGTGTTCCGTTGCCGATCACCACAGCGGTATTATCAAACTTTACGGAGGGTAAACCGATCCAAGATTTTCCATTGTTTGGTCTTCGAACAAGCAGTCCGGCCGAAGAGAGCAGCGATTCATAATTCAACTTCACTTTTCCGTTGACGTGTTGTTCAAAAAACCGATTGGCGGCAGTTTGATTATTCATTACCGATCCAAGAATTAATCGCAGGTCGTCGAGCGAATATGGCTTTTCCGTGAGACCGTGCAGCTCCTTCGCTCTGCGCATAACATCGTCAAGCGTTTTTCCCGGAACAGTTGTCCGGATGGTTAAATCTAATCCAAGCGCAATAGCAGCGCCGAATTGATAGTAAGAAAGAAACGTGTTTCCCGTATTGCCAACATCGGTAAACAACGCGCCGTCCGTAAACGGGGCAAACTGGCTCATCTCTACGGGAGAAGAGTTGTGTGCGCCGGGAGAATTATAAAGAAGTTGTAGCAACCCGGTGAGCGATTGTGCAAAATCGTCTAGAGACGTCAGTTGTGCACGTTTCATCATCAATGGACCGTAATACGTCGTGAAGCCTTCGGCAAACCAGAGTGCATCGGACATGTTTACTTCTTCAAAATTAAACGGTTCAAGATTGTCAGGACGGATACGTTCAACATTCCAAGAGTGAAAAAATTCATGCGACACCGTGTTGAGCAGTCCTAACGGGTTCGATTTTATGGATTGTGATGATGTAAGCACTGTTGAGTTGCGATGTTCCATTCCGTCGCCGACCGCAAAAGGATGATAATCGCATAAGAAGAGATACTCGTCAAATTCGAACGGAGGAAGCGATTTCCACAATGCCAGATGTTCGAACACGAGCGCCCGCGTCATTCTTGCGTATGCATCAAGATACGATGCGCTGTCACTGCCGTGAAGAACGATCTTCATCTTCATTCTTTTGCCATTCGAATCTACCTCCCACTCGCGAAAGCGATGATTGCTGAGCTCGGTCGGCGAATCCATAAAATACTGGAAGTTCGGAGCGGTAAAGGCTGCCGGATTCTGCGTTCGTTGTAATTGTGTCGCGATCTTCCAGCTGCTTCCTTTTGGAGTGATAAAGGTGAGCGAAATGGGTCTGTCATCCAATCCGCGTCCCCACATAAACGCCGCAGGCATATTCACATGTGCGTGAGTTTGATCGATGCCGAGATATGTTCCGTCAACCCGATCACCAAAAACGGTGTAAGTAAGAATTACGGTCCCGTCGTGTTCCAAAATATTCCATTGATATGGATTTGGCCGGGTGATTGGGAGAGGGCGTTTTTTCCCGTCCATTGCCCGTACATTGTATACGTTCTTGGCGAATTCGTGCAGGGAATAACGCCCGGGCGATGATCGGCTCATGTGTGCTTCGAGAACCGGAAGTGTAATATTTGACCAACGTACTGTTACTTCCGCTTCATGATGGAGAGCATTTTCGAACGAAATGGAATATTCGACTGCTTGAGAATACGCTGTCGAAATAAGAATTAGCGGAATCAACAATGTTCGCATAACGAAACACTCCAAATTGTTTCGGCTGGAGAATAGTTTAAGATGTACACAAGCAATTGGAAAATCAACCTGCTCAATTTTAATACACCAAAAAAGCGCGGCAATGCGCCGCACCGGTACATCGGCGTCGTAGTACAACGATTTGGTTATACTCGAAAATGCATTTCGGGATTATAACCCGCTTATTTTTTCATGTGGTCCGGTAAGAAAAGCGGGAATCAGGATTTTCTCTTCGATGCCGATATGTTTCAACAATCCCCGACGATATTCATGTTACGATTTCATGTCAATCATTCCATCCGTCTGGAGCACCTGTTGAAGACATTGATCCAGACGGCCGTGGGCGTGTGCCAAATATTCAGTGATCTCATGTGTCATCTTTTGATCCGTCACCGTCACCGTTTCTGAGCTGTATTCAAGGATACAAGTCAATATCTGCGATGCATCGCTTTTTACCGGAATAAACCGACTGTTACCTGTCAGTTCTGTGGAATAATCGCGGAAAGTCAACAGTTGATGGAATGAGTCTGTTTGAACGCTAAAAAAGCGCAAAAAAAAATCCACGCTTTTGTTGTTCAATAATACTTAGTAGCCATCTCAAAAATGAATTTTACTATCATTCCGAACGAAGACCCGCCACGAAGTGGTCCCTTAGGGAAAGGGTCGAGTGAGGAATCTCGTTTTAGTAATTGAAGTCAACACCGGGATTTCTCTCCAGCTAAAGCGGGAGAGAAATGACAACGATGATGTATTTTTTTTAATGACTTCTAGTTGTTTCGTCCTGATTCGAAGTATCCTTATTTTTCTTTGTAATTCACGATTGTTGAATTCTACTATATCCTTACCAGAAAAGGACTTTTTATTCATCAAGTTGTTTACAAAGATTTGCAAATTTCTCAATGATGTCGTCGAGTTTTGTCTGCTGTTTTTTAATTTGTCTTGGTCTGATATAGAACCAATTAAACGCTATCCATGCAGTCGTTATACTATACGACAGGGTTGCCATTAATATCGACATTCTCGATGTATATTCATAGAGGTACAAACAAAGACCAATTGACAGCAAAATAAAATAGGCGCTTAATATTGTTGTCTGCAAATACTGCTGTTGTGTTTTAATGGATAATAAGTGATTGAGATATTCTCTCGTGCTCTGAACGATATCGTCATTTTTTAACAACGGTATGCTGCGATTATACACCGATAAATACATTACCATGGCTGTGATAGCCATGATAATCCCAATTTTTGTCGTTTTAAACTGCGGTTGATAATAAACCCAAATACTTATAATAAAGACAGAGGTTGCAACGAGCAAAATGTTAACAACAATCAGCGTTCTGAAATGCTTCATTTTTAAATGACGAACTTTTACAAGTAATTCATTCGCATCCGGAGGACTTGCGGTTTGTTGTATCCATAAGTTCTTAAAATTAATATTACTGTTCATAATGTTTGAATTGTTGTGTCAGCTTTTCTTTAATTCTATGAATTTTCACCCGTATGTTAGCCTCAGAAAGTCCGACGATACCAGCAATTTCGGATTGTTGTATATCTTCCAATTCAAGCGAAATAATAATCCTGTCTATTTCAGGCAGTTCGGCAATACACGCATACAAATATTCAATGTGAGGTTCAATCGTCGGTTGGTGCGTTTCCGTTACATGTAATGGCAATTCGGATTTCGGAAAACGGTTTTGTTTTTCTATATGCCGTAAACAGTTATTCGACGCGATTCTAAAAATCCAGGTACCAATAGTAGCCTCGCTTCTGAACGACGGAAGTTGTTGCCAAACAATGATAAACGTTTCTTGCGCCAAATCCTGTGCTGTGTCGTAATCATTCACATAGCCCATGCACAAGCGAAATATTTTTTGCCAATATATTGTATAAATCTCTTCAAATACCATCAGTGTACTTTTAAGAAATAATCAATTTGATTGAGATACCATTCTGTATCATCATACATGATAAAATGCAGTCCTTTATCTGCATACTTTATCTCAGCCGTTTGTAAATTTCTGTATTGTTCCTGAATTGATGGTTGCATATTCTTGAAATATGATTCCAATAATATAAGTGACGGGCAGGTGATAGTGTTAATTTGCTCACGTAAATCCGTATTGGAGAAATCGCAATACATTCGAGCCACCGTTTGTCTATCCGAGGTGAGACTCCAGCGTAACACCTCTTTTTGTTTTGACGTATCGGCGACAAGATGGGAGATAGTTAATTTTTGCATCTGATAAAATTGTTCTTCAGATGCAGAAGACATTTGTTGTACTATCTCTGAACAATCAATATTATTTTTCGCTTTAAAAGCTGGATTCATCATTGCCGCAAGGCAGGGGAGGGCATCTACCACAATTATTTTGCCAATAAGTTCGGGATAATTCGATGCCACGGCCAACGCCAAGCCTCCGCCCAAACTGTGTCCAATCAAAATCGGATTTTCAATCTTATTTTCTGTGATAAAATTGGCAATTGCTATTTTCCAGCTATTAAATGTTGCATTCGGCTGCGGTTTGACTTCAGCGAACCCTGCCATTGTTAATGAATAACAGGTATAATCTTTTTCATATTTGGACTTTGTTTCGTTCCATACATCTCCCGAACTGGCTAAACCGGGGATAAAAATAATGGTTTGTTTTCCGAAACCGGTTTTTGTTACTTCAAACGGAAATAATTTTGTTTGACCCAAAACAAAACCACCCACGGATAATAACAATAGTGTAATGCCGAAAATAACAGCTTTTTTCATTCTTTACCTCCTACGTTGGTTGTCTTTTAGATACTAGATTTAGCAAAATGTTACAGAGTATTTTAATGAAAGTGGTCTTTAGTATGAAACATGTTTTTGAGTCATAGCTGTCCAAAATAATACCCTTATTGACAAATATTTATCGAAACGAGTGGATTTATGGAAGATATGTTATGTTGAGAAAAGTAAGCCCTCCCCTACGTTTCTTACAGTGTTGGATGAGATGTGGGAGGGAGCGAAAAATTGGAGGATTGAGCGAGATTTTTCTCCCCCTGACAGCATTGTCCTTTCAGAGAGAGAGAATGATTTCCTTCCCCTTTACAGGGGGGGAGGGGAAGCGTGGGGTCGGTGGAAATAATCTTTTCCTAAAAACTTATTCAGCCACGTTGGCGTCACCTCTGAAGGGATCGGAACACGGGCATTAAGCACGGAAGCAAGACAGTTCACTCTACCGTGCGGAGTGTCCCGGTGGCATTCCCAGCAGAGTTTTCCGCCGCCGTGTTTCTGCGTATCGAGCGTAACAAATCGTTTGTTCTCATTTTGTGCGAGCGATGAGTGGCAGCTGATGCAGTTTTCCTGTACGACCAATGTTCTGGCATCATGGATGTGTATTACCTGTGGCTCCAACCGGAACGTAAACATAAATGAATGCCGCGTACCGCCCATTGTTTTGAAGAGATATTTACTGAATTCATTATTGTGTGGAACATGGCAGTCATACATGCGCGAAGATCATCGGATAGGTATGACGTTGTATTACCGACATAGAGAGTTAAAAATCCTAGTACGAAAAATGTCCCCACGGCAAAAAGTACACGAATACGCACTGTTTTGGAGGAGTAAGGCCGTGGATAAGGGAAATGACGAATTCTTTCATAGGTGACATACGGGGATCAATACGGCTGCAATATGCATGCGAAAAATGAAAATGTAAAGGTTGTTTTTAGTAAGACTCACAAAACTTTTTCAAAAAACCACGCACAAAAAACCTGCGTTACTCCCGAATGCTTCTATCGAGAGTCTAGAAAATAGACCCCCACCAAAAATCCACCTGACAGCCGGTTTCTCCACCGCTGGTGGGCAAAGTAGGTGGGAATGGCTCATGTTATTCTGGAAGAATCGTTTTTAGGTGGGTATTAATCATTCGGACCATATTCTGGTACAGATCCCTGCGCATGATTATAGATCGGAGAATCGAGTTTTTGGAAGCGATGGAGATATTCATTTTTTGAAACAGAGTTCACCCAGCGACCAGTCAGCATGCCGAGTCCAGTAATGGCGATAAAAATGCCGACAACGAGTGTACCGAAGACCCATGGTGCAATGGTGGCGGATTTCTGTTTTGTGCGAAGGACGAGAGTCTCTTTCACGGGACATTCTTCAACGCAGCGGAGACAACTGGTGCATTCGTCGCTCCATACCTGTTTCACAGTATGTACTGTAATGTTGGAAGGACAGGCTTTGGTGCAGAGTTCGCAATCGATGCACGATTCTTTTATGCGGGTGATCCGGAACGGTGATAGCATTCCGGCAAGGCCGAGCAAGGCGCCATACGGACAAAGATACCGACACCAAAAATTTTTTATGACGATGGAAAAAAGCATCAATGCGATGATCGCCCAGAGTGCAAACGGTGTGATCTCCGCAAAGAAGAGATACATTTTGATATCCGCAACTTTGTTGTATGGACTGTTAATAAAAATTTCCAAATCGTTGACCGACATGGCGGCGATGGCATACACAAAAAAGAACAGCAGCAGATATTTCAGCGAGCGGAGTGGATAATCCAGCCAGCGCCAGATGTTGATATTTCGTTTGAAGAGTTTCTGTCCGAGCATCCAGAGTGATTCGCTTAACGTGCCGATGGGACACATCCAGCTGCAGAAAGATTTCTTCATGATAACACTTGAAGCGATAAATCCGATTAAAATAACCGATCCGGCCGGGTGAATGGTGTTGAGTGTTCCACTATAGATCCAATGCATCAATCCCATCAACGCGCTGATCGGCAGAAATCCTTCTACCCCGGGAGGACGTTGTGTATACGGTTCGGTACCGACGGTCATACCCCACTGCATGAAAAAATAAAATTCGATGCCGATCCACACACACAAAAGCGCAAATGCCAGCTGCACGGTGGTACGAAAGAATTGAGAATCATTCTTCAGCCGGTCAACCAATCGTCGATACCAGGGAAACGACAAATCTGCTTTGAATTTTTTCCGGCGTTGGCTGGCGAGAATTTTTTTAACAGCAGGACGGGCGCGTCCGATATCAGATATATTTGTCTGATTATGTGGCGCAACCTGAAATGTTATGGTATCGGTATTCATTATCGTTCATTCAATAAAAATATGCATCAGTCGCGAAAAAATTCCGGGACCGGTGGATGGTACGGGGCAAAAACGTTTTACTGCCACGGATGCCGGAGCGTTCCTCCGGGCATCCGCCTAGGGTCAATTACGCAGCTTTGTATCCATCTTTCTTAATTTCTTTTGCCACATCCAGAATATTCTTTTTACTCAATGAGGCGAAGAAATTCTCTTTGGTGGTCTTCCATTCACTGTGCATGGCACATGGTGCCGCGCTGTTGCATTCGGAATACCCCAATACACAGAGATTCATGATATCGCTCCCGTCGATGGCGACGATGATATCCATCAGTACGATTTCTTCCGCCGGTTTGGCCAGCCAGAATCCGCCGGAAACGCCTTTCATGGAATGCAACAATCCTTTATGAGAGAGTTTCTGGAAGATCTTTCCGAGGAAATGGAACGGAATGTTCAGATGTGACGAGATCTCTTTAATGGTCGTCATCTCGCCCTGTTTTTTTTGGGCTAAATAGATGATCGATTGAAGGGCGTACTCGCACTGTCTGCTGAAGAAGATTGACATAGTGACCTCACATGTATGTTTGTAATGCTTTCATATAATTTGCACGTTCGAATGACGAAGGATCAGCAACCGACTGGTGGCTCATACTTCCGCGCATATCGTTAATCGAAGAGTATTCATGTTCCACCATCCATTGCTGTACTTCCGTCAACACCTCGCGGATTTTTCGCGGACCGTGACGAAGCAACGCCGAGCACATCATGGTGACGTTCGCACCCGCCATGATTAGTTTAATAACATCATCACCGTGATGTACGCCGGTGGTGGCGGCAAGATCGGCTTTGATTTTTTTATACAAGATTCCGACCCACCGCAGCGGCAGCCGGAGCGAGTTGGATGAACTGAGAACAACGCCCGGTTCGATGCTGAGTGAATCGAGATTAATATCCGGCTGGTAGAACCGGTTGAACAAAACGAGTCCATTCACACCAATATTATCCAATCGTTTTGCAACATTAGATAATGATGTGAAGAATGGGGAAAGTTTCACCGCCACGGGAATCGACACCTGATTTCGGACATCTTTAACAATATCCAGATACGTCTGTTCGATATCGTCGCTGGTCATATTCGGATCGGTGGGGATGTAGTAGACATTCAGTTCCAGTGCATCTGCTCCCGCTTGTTCAATCAGTTTCGCATATTCCACCCATCCGCCGTCTGTAACACCGTTAATGCTGCCGATGATGGGGATGCTGACAGCCTCTTTCAGTTTCCTGATATGGTTCAGATATTCATCCGGTCCGCTGTGGTACTCATGCACTTCGGGAAAATACGATGTTGCTTCGGCATAACTTTCCGCATGATAGGTGAGGTGATGATACAATTCTTTTGTTTCATGACGGATCTGTTCTTCGAAGATCGAAAAGAGCACTACGGCCGATGCGCCGTAATCTTCCATCAGCCGAACGCTGCCGACGGTGCGGGACATGGGCGAAGCGGAAGGAACGATCGGGTTCTTGAGATTCAGTCCGAGATATTGTGTTGATAAGTCCATAAATATTCTCCGTTAGATGAGTTGACCTTCGCCGTTCCGGTAACGATCAACTTATTGTGTTAAAGTCCGGTTGACGCTGATTGCGGAGACGCAAAATTCATTGCCGCAAGCTGTTCGTAGTATCTCCATTTCTTATACACATCTTCCTGTGCTTCGCGCAACAGGCGTTTTGCTTTTTCGGGATCCATTTTTGTTAACATCTTATAGCGGATCTCGTTATACGCAAATTCTTCGAACTTTACTTTCGGCGGTTTCGAATCGAGCTGGAAGGGATTTTTTCCTTCTTTCATCAGCGCCGGATTGTACCGGTAGAGCGGCCAATATCCTGATTCGACTGCAAGTTTCTGTGCATTCATGCCGTTGCGCATATTGATACCGTGCGCAATACAGTGACTGTAGGCGATGATCAACGACGGGCCGTCGTATGCTTCCGCTTCCAGCACCGCTTTTACCGTTTGCAGATCGTTCGCACCCATCGCAATTTGTGCGACGTATGTGTTTCCGTAACTCATGGCGATCAATCCGAGATCTTTTTTCCCGCCCGGTTTTCCGCCGGCAGCGAACTTCGCAACGGCACCACGCGGGGTCGACTTAGACATTTGTCCGCCGGTGTTGGAATAGACTTCCGTATCTAGAACGAGGATGTTTACATTTTTTCCAGATGCGATTACATGATCCAATCCGCCGAAACCGATATCGTATGCCCATCCGTCACCGCCCATGATCCAAACGGTCTTTTTTACAAGCGCATCGGCAAGCTGTAGCAATTGTTTCGCTTCCGGAACGTGAATAGTTACCAGAACATGTTTTAATTGTTTTACCCGTTCGCGTTGATCGTGAATTTCGGTTTCCGAACTTTGAGTGGTAGTGAGAATTTCGTTCACCAGTGTTTCGTTCAGCTGCGGAAGTAATTTAATCAGCAATTCGCGAGCGTATTCAGTCTGTTTGTCGAGCGAAAGGCGGAATCCCATTCCGAATTCAGCATTATCTTCGAACAGCGAGTTTGCCCATGCCGGACCGCGTCCGTCTTTATTTTTTGTCCATGGTGTTGTTGGCAGATTGCCGCCGTAGATGGAAGAGCATCCGGTGGCATTCGCAACGATGGTCCTGTCACCAAAGAGCTGGCTGACCAGTTTTACGTACGGTGTTTCGCCGCAGCCTGTGCAGGCGCCCGAGAATTCAAACAGTGGCTGGAGGAATTGCGAACCCTTGATCGTCTTCACATCCACTGTGCGTCTGTCCGCTTCAGGAATAGTTAAGAAATAATCCCAGTTCAATTTTTCTGCATCGCGCAATGATGGCTGGGGATGCATGTTCAACGCTTTATATTTCGTCTCTTTTTTGTTCTTTGCAGGACAGACTTCAACACAGATGCCGCATCCGGTGCAATCTTCCGGTGCAACCTGTATAGTGTATGCCTGACCTTTATACTCATTACCTTTGTACAGCATATGTTTAAACGTTTTGGGAGTATTGTTCACCAATTCGTTGTCATACACTTTTATGCGGATAGAGGCATGCGGACAAACCAGAGCGCATTTTCCGCACTGAATGCACCACTCGGAATCCCACACAGGAATTTCGGACGCGATGTTGCGTTTCTCCCACATCGTTGTGCCGACAGGGTACGTACCATCAATTGGCAGTCGGCTGACAGGAATTGAATCACCCTGGCCGGCGATCATCATCGCCGTGACGTTCTTGACGAAATCCGGTGCATGGTCAGGCACAACGGGTGGGAGTTGAATTGTACTGGTAAGTTCGTTTGGATAATCAACTTTAAATAAATTTTCAATTGTTCCATCAACCGCGGCGTAGTTCATCTTTACGATGTCTTCACCTTTTTTTCCGTAAGTCTTTTTAATGGAGGTCTTGATCGCGGTAATAGCATCTTCCTTCGGCAGCACACCGGAGATAGCAAAAAAGCAGGTCTGCATGATCGTGTTAACGCGCGTGCCCATGCCGGTTTTCACCGCTACGGCATTTCCGTCGATAATATAGAACTTCAACTTTTTGTTAATAATTTGTTCCTGCACCGTTCTGGGAAGATTCGCCCACACGCGTTCCTTCGGAAAGGGCGAATTGAGCAGAAACGTACCGCCAGAGCTGATAGAGGAGAGCATATCAAATTTTTCAAGGAACTGCCATTGATGACAGGCAACGAAGTTCGCATTGGAGATCAGATATGTTGAATGGATCGGCCGGGGACCGAACCGCAGATGAGAGACGGTGGTCGAACCGGATTTCTTCGAATCATACACAAAGTATCCCTGTCCGAAGAAGTTGGTCTCTTCGCCGATGATCTTAATGGAATTTTTATTTGCGCCCACCGTACCGTCTGCACCGAGACCATAGAACAGCGAGCGGATCACATCCGATTTTTCGGTGGTGTAATTCGGATCGTACTCAAGACTGGTATTTCCCAGATCGTCGTTGATGCCGATAGTATAATGATTCTTCGGTTTTTCTTTGCTCAATTCGTCGAACACCGCTTTCACCATAGCAGGTGTGAACTCTTTGGAAGAAAGACCATAACGACCTCCCACAACTTTAGGATATTTTGCAAACTTCACTTCGCTGGTGGTATAATATTCATGCAGCGCAGTAATAACATCCTGATACATCGGTTCGCCGGCACCGCCCGGTTCTTTCGTCCGGTCCAGCACAGAAATCGCTTTGGTTGTCTTCGGGAAGGCATCGATGAAATGTTTTACGGAGAAAGGACGGAACAACCGAACTTTCACAACGCCGACTTTTTCACCTTTCTCCAGCAATGCCTCAACTGTTTCGTGAACGCTTTCGGAACCCGAACCCATGATGACAATAATTCGTTCAGCATCCGCTGCACCGTAATAATCATATAATCGGTATTGCCGTCCGACGATTGATGCAAACTTATCCATCGTTTTCTGCATAATGTCCGGACATCGGTCGTAAAACGGATTTACCGTTTCGCGTGCCTGGAAGTAAACGTCAGGATTCTGTGCGGTTCCACGCATCACCGGTTTGTTCGGGGTTAATCCTCGCAGACGATGCTGTGTGATCAGTTCATCGTCCATCATCGCTTTAATATCGTCAATTGCCAGTTCTTCAATCTTCATCACTTCATGTGAGGTGCGGAAGCCATCGAAGAAATGAATAAACGGAACGCGTGATTCCAGTGTAGCCGCCTGTGAGATCAGTGCAAAATCCATCACTTCCTGAACGTTATGCGAGCAAAGCATACCCCATCCGGTGGAGCGGGCTGCCATCACATCGCTATGATCGCCGAAGATGGACAATCCCTGCGCTGCGATAGAGCGGGCAGAGACGTGAAAAACAGTAGAGGTCAATTCACCGGCAATCTTGAACATGTTCGGGATCATCAGCAGCAATCCCTGTGAGGCAGTAAAGGTGGTTGTGAGAGAGCCGGTCTGCAATGCGCCGTGGACTGCGCCCGATGCGCCTCCTTCACTTTGCATTTCGGTTACGCTCGGAACAGTTCCCCAAATATTTTTTTTCCCTTCGGACGACCATTGGTCGCACCATTCTCCCATATTTGAAGAGGGAGTGATTGGATAGATTGCGATGACTTCATTGGTTTTGTGGGCGACGTATGCGGCGGCTTCGTTGCCGTCGATGTTCACCATTTCTCGTTTAACGTTAGACATAATAATGGACTCCGGATTCTTTTTTAATAAAGATACCGGGTACTTTTGCAAAAAGGTTGCCAAACAAAACTGCTGAAAATGTCAATGATTTGAACGGTTTAGGGGGAGAATATTGTCAGTTGTAAGAATGAAACGATAACGGAGTCTTATTTATAGGAAAGGAAAAACAGGAAAAATTCACCGCGAAACATGCAGAAAATTTAGAGGATTTATGGAAGGCGGGATGGTATCCCGCTATAGTTCTTTTGTGTTTAGGTTAAAAATTTTAGTTCAAGATGTCGGACTCCTTTTGCAAATGCGCAAGAGGTGTCCGACATCGTATGATACATTGTGTTCTTTTGAGTTTTTGGTTTTGCGAGAGCGCCCTTTGTTTCAGGTGTAAGATATTTCGAATGCATGTGTCTGACAATATTTCTTATGTGCACTATGTGCAAATGAGTATAAATTTTTTACACGATCTCACCGGAGAGGATCTTTCGAGCAATGAATTTTGTAAATTCGGAAAAATCCTTGTCCAGCATCCATTTTACCATGCCGAGATTATCTGCCACACGAAGCCCTTTATTTTTCCCGAACATAAAAATGATCTCTCCGCCCTTGTCTCGCGAAAATTTTCGATCGTAATCTAGGAAATCATTTTCTTGATAAGAATATTCGTGCAATGCATCGGTGGTTTGTCCCATATCGGGATATTTTTCCAGCTGGCCGTTCAGCACTTTGATTGTTGCCTCTACATCCGCTTCGGCGGAATGTGCGTTGACGATCTCTTCATTGGCGTAGAATTTCAGCGCAGCGGCAAGATTGCGAGGTTCTTTCTTAAAATAAATCGAAAGAGAATCGATTACTTTCACTTTCTCAAAAGGATTTTCGTTCAGTCCTGCGCGCAACAACTCTTCCACTAGTAGCGGAATGTCGAACTTTGCGATGTTGTATCCGGCCAGATCGCAACCGGAAAAGAACGCGGCAATCTCTTTTGCTTTTTCACGGAAGGTCGGTTCGTTCTTCACCATCTCATCTGTAATGCCATGGATCTCAGTGGACGAAGGAGGGATTGGCATCTCCGGATAGAAACGCTGCAGTAGCATCGTGCGGGATTTGTCCGGCATGATTTTAATGGCACAGAGCTCGATGATCTTGTCTTTGGAAATGCTGATCCCGGTGGATTCGATATCAAAAAAGATGAGAGGGCACTGTAAGGAAAGGGTATCAAGCATCATGGGTTTTATCTCTTAAAAAATGAATGTTGTCATCTCGAACGAGCCGTGATATTTTTCCATGCGGCGACGTGAGAGATCTGTTTATATTCACAGATTTTTCCGCCTGACTGATGTCGGTCGGGCAGGTCACCCGCCAATCAAGTGAAAATTCGGCAGGATTCGAAATGACAGTGTTAATAAAATGTTGTTAGAATATACGAAAAGTTATTGTTCAAGCGATCTTCCCTCCGGTCTTCTTAACGCTATCCCCGCCGTTGCCAGTTTCTCTTCTGCTTCCCGTTCAATGATCACCCGGAGTTCATCCAGCACTGGATCAAACGCAGTATATTGTCTGCGTGAATAGATCAAGTCGTACTCCACGGGAATCCACGTGGAAATATCTGCTTCGTTATGCTGTACCTGCACTTCAAGTTTATCCAGCGCATTAGCCACCTTTGCTTCATACGTCTCTCGTGCTTCAAACTCCTGCCACAATTTAAATATTTCTTCGCCAATATCAGATCCCAATGTTCTCCATACATCTTCTATCGCCGCTTGTTCCCGCAATTCTTTATCCAGTTTTAACGCATCATTTCCCACCAAAAAGGGGACGGGAGTATCGCCCGCCTGAATCTCAACAATATCATGAATGACAATCATTTTGAGCAATTTCTCAATGTTGACTTTTTTGTCCAGTTTCGAAGAAAGCAAGATTGCCATAAGTGACATTCGCCAGGTATGATCCGCCACACTTTCCTGACGTCCTGCTGAAGTAAAACTGTGACGAAGTTCATTTTTCAGTTTTTCGGCGGAGTGGATAAAGGTATATAATTCGGACAATGATGTCATACTTTTCCCGGTACGATTGTTGAATAATAACGAAACAACATAGCAATAAATTCTTCGCATTTCTACACAGTAAAAGGTTATCCATATGTTCGGTACATTTTCACTTTATCTATCATTGTTTGCCGGATTACTTTCAATCCTCAGCTATATTCAATCAACCAACGGCAACAAAAAGAAACTCAGTAATGGCAGAATAGGTCTCTATATTAGTGCACTCGGAATTTTTCTGGCATCGACCCTGCTGATGGCTGATATTCTTCAGCACAATTTTGAAAACGCATATGTGTGGAGCTACAGTTCGCGCGATCTTTCGCTTGGCTTATTGATTTCCACATTCTGGGCGGGACAAGAGGGAAGTTTTCTCTTCTGGACATTCTGTTCCGCAGTATTAAGTCTCTTTCTTGTCTCATATACGCAAAAGCGAAAATTGGAAGCACATGTGCTTCCTTTTTTTATAGCAGCGCAAACATTTCTCGTAATCTTGTTGATTGCTAAATCACCGTTCAAAACAATTTTTGAACAATTTCCCGGCGAGATTGCTGTTGGTCAGCTTCCCACCGACGGACGGGGATTAAATCCGTTATTGCAGAATTTCTGGATGGTGATACATCCGCCGGTGTTGTTCATCGGTTTTGCGGCATCAGCGATTCCGTTCAGTTTTGCCGTGGCGGCGCTCTGGAGAAAAGAATATCATACATGGCTTACCAGTGCGTTTCCCTGGGTGCTCTTTTCCGGATTTGCACTGGGCGCAGGATTAATGCTTGGTGCCTATTGGGCATATGGAGTTTTAGGGTGGGGAGGATATTGGGGCTGGGATCCGGTGGAAAATTCATCACTTATTCCATGGATTATTTCTATGGCGCTGCTCCATACAATGCTGGCGCAAACAAGAACGGGAAATCTTGTCCGAACTAATTTTATCTTCGCCATCCTCTCGTTCGTTTTGGTGATCTATTCCACATTTTTGACGCGCAGCGGAATTCTCGGCGATTCTTCGGTGCATTCGTTTACCGATCCCGGCACAATTGTGTACGGATTGTTATTGATGTTCCTTCTCGGCGCTATTCTTATCGGTTTCGGATTTTTGTTTGTGCGCCGGAAAGAATTAAAAGAAATTGCTAAACCGATGCACTGGCTGACACGTGAGTTCGCATTGTCGCTCGGTTCGTTTGTGCTGCTTGCGAGCGCAGTGATTGTCTTCTTCGGCACAAGTCTGCCGATCTTCTCAACAACGCAGGTCGATCCATCATTTTATAATAAGATGCATGTCCCAATCGTAATTATTATGACGCTGCTGATCGGCTACAGCTTGCTTGTTCGGTGGGAACAGGAAGACGGGATATTCCTGAAAGAAAAATCGTGGAAATCGCTTCTCGGCGCACTGATCGGTACGGCAATTGTTGGCGCGCTAAGCATCTGGGATGTGCTGTATCTTCTCTTTATCTTCGGCGCATTGTTTGCTTTCTTCGTTAACCTCGAACTGGCCTGGATGACGATCCGAGGCGATATCCGGTTATTGGGGGGTAAATTCGCGCATATGGGTCTTGCCATGTTTTTGATCGGTGCAATAATTTCAGGATTGTTGGGTGAAAAAAAATCTGTAGCATTGGAATTGGGAGTACCGCAGGATATTTTCGGATATACCGTAACGTATAATGGAAAAGATCTTGTGGAAGGGAATAAGACCGCATTTTCTGTTGCGGTGGTTAAAGACGGGAACACGTCAATTCTTATCCCGATGATGTTTGAAACGGAAAATTCGGGAATGATGCGCAATCCCGATATCAAATCGTACTTTACTCAAGATATGTATATTGCTCCGTCCGGATTGGAAGAGAATGCGATGGATGAACACGGCCACGTTTCACTGGTGAAAGAACAGAGTGTTACGGTAGGAAAGGCAACCATGACGTTTACAGCGTTCGATATGGCTGGGCATAACTCGCAAAACACAAACGGTGGAACGAAAATTGGTGCAAAAATTGAAATCAATGTCGGCGAACAAACGGAAACAGTGATACCGTACGTTATCTACAACGGGAAAGAGCAAAAATATTACGATGTGGAATCGAAACTGCTCGGTACTAAGATTGAATTTCTCGCAATGAACATCGGAGGAATGGGGGATGGAAAATCGGCAATTCAGATTGCAGTAAAAAATGCGGGCGGCATTCCGCTTTCAGGCAGAAACGAAGCGCTCGTAGTGGAAGCAAGTGTAAAACCGTTTATCAGTCTTGTTTGGATTGGAACAGTGTTGGTGCTGGGTGGCTTTGTCCTTTCTATCCTGCGCCGTAAAAAGGCGGATGTGATGTAACAAAAATCGCGGGGTAAAACTCTGCAATATGGTACTACAATTAAGCCATCAGATTGTCTTTAACAATCCGATGGCTTTGTTGTTTGAAAAGATGTCTTATTTCCCCAATTGTTTTGAAGTGTAACTTTTGAAAATCTGTTAAAGAAAAACGAATGACGCAATCTGTCTTTGTGTTGTGATTGGACCGCTGTTCATCAGTTCTTAATGTTCAATCTGGTTCAGCTCGATGATGAACGTGCACCCTTTAGGTGGTTCACTCTCGACAAAAATCTTTCCTTTATGTGCATCGATGATCTCTTTGACTATCGCTAGTCCTAATCCGGTTGCGATTTCACCGCCGGTTGGTTTTGCGGAGAGCACAGTAAATTTTTTAAAGAGCTGTTGTTTGTCCTGTTCCGAAATGCCGGGACCTTGATCGTTTACAGAAAAACGGATGTTTCCGTTGTTCCGGACGACATTCACGTTGATTTCGGCACCGCGCGGAGAATATTTAATGGCGTTGTTTACCAGGTTCTCCATCGCTTCCTGCAGTTTACCGGAATCGGCGAGTACCGTACAATGTTCATGTCCATCCACGGTATATTTCAGTATCTGTTCCTTGCGCTGCGCCTGGATCTGATATCCGTCTACCACCAGTCCGGCGATATCCGCAATGTTGATAGGTTCCATTTTAAACTGAAACTTCCCGCTTTCAATTGCGGTGATATTCAGAATTTCTGAAATGAGCGTGACGATGCGCTTCGAGTTCTGTTCCACCAGATCCAGATACCCGCGGAAGTGTTTGTCCACTTCGAACGATTTGATCTCCTGCGCAATACTGTTGATGGTGATTAGCGGGGTTTTCAGATCGTGCGCCACAAAACTGAGCAGTTGTGATTTGGCATTGTTCGCATCGGTAAGATTTTTTGTCCGTTCTTCCACCAACCGTTCTAATTTTTCCTGCCGCGCTTGAATGGAACGCATTCTCCAACGGTAGGTGCCGTACGTTAGCAGCAAGAGGATGATGGAAATGGAAACATAGAAAATTCTTGTTTCGTAAAAATGTGCCTGCACAACAAACGGGAACGACGCCCCATCCAAATTCCATACACCGTCGCTGTTTGCTGCAATTACGCGGAACGTATATTCACCCGGCGGTAAGTAGGAATAATACGCTGCCCGGCGGTATTTAATATCATCCCATTCTTTATCGTACCCTTCTAGCATCACTTTGAAACGGACTTTTTTCGGTCCATCGAAACTTAATCCGGTAAAACGGAATTCGAAACGCTGCTTGCCAGGGGGAATGATAGCAGCGGTTGATTTGTCTACCGATTCATTGTCGATGATCATGTCTTCCACTACAACAAGCGGAGGCTGTGTATTGATGGTGATGTTTTTCGGATCGACCATCGTTACACCACGCGAGGTGGGGAACCAGAGTTTTCCGCTTGCAGTTTTCCAACCTGCAGGAGAAGTACCGCCATTACATTCGGAAGAACTCATACCGTTCTCTTTGCCGTAAGCGGTGTAGGCAATATGTTCGGCAGTTCCGTTTATAACATCTAAAAATTGTTGCCGATCTACCTGAAAAATTCCTTTGTTGCAGGAAAACCACATTCGTCCGAAATTATCTTCTAGGATCTGGAACACTACATCGTCGAACATTCCATTTTTCATATTGAAGTTATGGAAGGATTTTCCGTCAAAGATACTTAATCCGT
>JALNZH010000297.1 GCA_023229405.1 Bacteroidota bacterium | reverse complement strand
CGCAGAATGATGAAATAATAATCACACTCCGGATTTCTTTCACATTTAAATCATCGAGCAGGATTACCGATTCTTCAATTCGGTGCAGCAGATCAAGATCACGGAACACAAGATACGACCCAATCACCACAACCACAGGAAAACGGTAGTGACGAATCAGTTCAAGAAATTGACGTTTCAGTTCTCTTTCTTTCCAGCGGACAGATATGGATCGGTTGCGGATGTGAGCACAATGATGCCGTATTGTTTCTTTTTGCCCGTAGGGATACCTGCTTGTTCAAAATTACAACAGCGTTCTTTTTCACAGAGACGTTTATCTCAACGCCGTGCTTGCCGCCGCGAATGTAATAATACAAACAGTTCAGCAAGCAGCCCTGATACGGATTAACTGAGTCGTTCGTAAGAAACCACGAATCTCGCTGCTTGTATTTTTTGAGGATAGACGTAACCGAAACTTCGTTCATTACAGTGATTGTACGGAATATACTTCAACGGGAAACTCTTTTCCTTTTACCTGAATTGCGCCAAGGGCTTTGCAGGAAAAGTTGTGGTGAATGAATTGATATGTAACCCCGTCAATCAAAAGTTCGTTAGCCGATGCTTTTGAAACAAGCCGAGCAGCCAAATTTACCGTATCGCCAATAACAGAATAATTTAATCGTTTTTCCGATCCAACATTTCCAAGAACCACTTTACCGGTTGCAATGCCAATTCCGATGGAAATATTTTCCAATCCTTCCCCGGCAAATTCCCGGTTCAACTTCAACAATCCTTCCTGCATCGCAATACCCATCCGAACTGCGCGCAGAGGATCTTCATCGGAAGGAAACGGTGCCCCGAAGAGAATCATAATCTCGTCTCCGGAAAATTTGTCGATCATTCCGCCATAGGTAATGGCGATGTCGGTCATCGCCGTAAAATATCTATTCAAGATGTGCACAATCTGTTCAGCGCCCAAACGTTCCGTCATTCTGGTGAATCCCCGGATATCGCTGAAAAATACCGTCACCTCGCGCAATTCGCCTTCCAATTTAGGACGAAGCTTACGCTCTAGAATTTGATCGACGACTTCCTTCGGAACATACCTAGAGAACGTGTCTTTGACGAATTCCCTCTCTTTTAGGCCGGCAGCCATTTTATTGACATGCATTCCAAGCTGACCGATCTCATCGTCATTATAAATCGGAACGGGAAGCGAATAATCCCCTTTTTCGATATGCTCCAATGTAGGAAAAAACCGATGGATTGGTTTTACAATAACATATCGTGCAAGGAGAACTATTCCGATGCTGAGGAACAAAAACACCGCAACAGAAATAGAAATCAGAATCGTTTGCAGCGAATATACAACATGATACATCCCTTCGATGGTAAATACGATTGTCAGTGTTCCAATCATTGTCGTAGAAGGGATTGTTCGGATTGGCACTACGGCAATACTTTGTTTTGAAGATTCAACAAATGTGATTTCCTCTTTCCCCGTAATCAACACTGTATGTACAATTGTCGAGGTATCTTTTGTAAATAAATTGTTCACCGTAAGCGCCGCCATAATATTTCCTGATGAATCGGTTATCGAAACATCAAGAATGCGGGAATCCAATTGTTTTAATTCGGTAATAAGGCTGTACAAACTTCTGGAGTTCCGGATATCATACCCCCGTGCGACATCAATGGCAATCGTGTGCGAAATGCTCAACATTGTCTGTTGCATTTCGTTGATTAAATATTCGCGGCTGTAGCGTACGGCAAAGTAGGTAAAAATGATATCGCCGATCAACACGATGGGTGTTACAAACAGAAGAAATTTCAGTCCGATGGAGAAATTTTTCACAGAGAGTGGTTACAGTTCATACTCCAGTTCAAAAAATACCTCGTTCGCTCTTCGATGAAGATTTTCGAGGTTTAAAACAACTTCCAGTTTTGCAAGATACCCGCGGCTGAGCGTGTAAAGGAAACCCTGCGCCCATTGAATCGATTCATCATTCAGCACAGTCCGGTTTGGATCAAACACTTCAACGCGTGATGTAGCGCGGAGCGTAGGAAGTATGGATGAGAGATCATAGTTCATGGTAACATAACTGCCGGCACTGTGCAGTGTTCCGTAATTTCGCACCAGCGCTTCCCATGCAATAGTCGCTTCGCCGATGTAGGCCATTGCCTCTACTCCGGCTGCTGTCACTTCCACAGAAGAATAGGAATTGACCACCTCTCCGGTCAGCATTGAATTTTTTTTTCCATAATATCCATTGAGACCTATTTGAAGTTCGCCGAACGAATATACAGCATGTCCAACAATATCCTTAAAATTGTTATCGTCTTTTAGATCGTTAATGCCGTTTCCGTTTGTCACACCAAATCCAAACGTGATGGCTTCTCCGTTGGATTCCCAATACAATCCGACGTCGAGATCGCGAAGCATAAATTTCGGCATCAGCGAATCTGGGGTGAGTGCTGTGCTTTTTGTGGTGGAATGTGAAACAGTAAACGGATCAAAATACCCGAACGGATTTCTGAATTGTCCGAGTGTTAATTGACTGTTCAACGGAAGATCATGCTGAATAAAATATGCCCGTTCCAATTGTGAGCGAACGAGATTGTCCTTCATAGTATATTCGATCATTGCCGTAGCATGATCACTGATATTCGCATCTAGAAACAGTTTCGCCTCACGGAACTGGAATGACAACGGTTGTGGATAGTTCCTGTTATAGAACATATTAAATTCGACCTCAACCGATGGTCTGATATCACCGGCATATACAACCACAGCAAAAGATATGCTGAATGCAGCAATATAACCGAATCGTCTTATCGCGCTATTTTTGTTTTTCTGCAACATACAATTTCTCGAATTTGTTTTGTTTTTGCATCGTTACCAACAACCGTTCAATCTCCTCACGGGATTTCCCCTGGCGAAACTGATCGCGAATGACCTTATAGAGAATTTTTGGATATATAACCGCAGGGCGATTTATGGTAAAGAGGACGTCTTCAATGAAGTTTTCGAGCGGAACAGTTACCAGCAGAACGGTTTTTGTTTCAAATTCATTTTCCTGTATGATCGTATTTTCAATTTCCGCCAGATGATCATCCAATATCTTATCGATAGAGGTATGAACCTTTTCAGGAAGTTGATCCTGTGCGTACAGGGCTTGCTGCAACAGGATACAACCGAACAGCAGTATGGTCGACAGTGATAATTTCATACGGATAAAATATTTCTGTATGTAAATTACCCAAAACACGATCCATTCGCAATGGATCACCAAGCATTTGACGGATTCAGGATTGGGAAATATTTCAGCGGAGATGGACCGAAATACTATCCTCGCGAATGAACAAAGCCTCCTTAAGTGAATTGCACTCTATTCTTTCAACAGATACATCGGCGTGATCCCCATATTCCACCATGTGAAGGCATACATATCCGCCCATTCGTTGATGATTTTGGAGAGCGGTTTTCCCGCACCATGTCCGGCGGAAGTTTCAATGCGGATCATCACCGGATTCGGCCCTGTATATTTTTCCTGCAACGTGGAGATATATTTGAATGAATGCGCAGGTACAACGCGGTCGTCATGATCCGCCGTGGTAACTAATACTGCCGGATATTTTGTAGAGTCTTTGATGTTGTGGATCGGTGAATATTTTTTCAAATAATTATATTGTACGGAATCGTCGCTCGTGCCGTAATCGTTCACCCACGCCCAACCGATGGTGAATTTCTGAAACCGGAGCATGTCCATCACACCGACGGCAGGATGGGCCACTTTAAACAGGTCGGGACGTTGATTTATCGTTGCGCCGATCAACAAACCACCGTTCGAACGACCCTCGATGGAGAGCTTGGACGGATTGGTGTATTTTTGTGCTATCAAATATTCCGCCGCCGAAATAAAATCATCGAAAACATTTTGTTTGTTTAGCTTCATCCCCGCTTTATGCCATGCTTCTCCGTATTCACTTCCCCCGCGAAGATTTGCAACGGCATAAATACCCCCCTGTTCCAGCCACGCCAGCCGTGGGGCGCTAAACGAAGGATTGATGCTCACGTTAAAGCCGCCATAACCATACAACCATGCAGGATTGTTCCCATCCAGCTGAATTCCTTTTTTGTGAACGATAAACATCGGAATCTTCGTTCCATCTTTGCCGGTATAGAAAACCTGTTTCGTTTCATATTCCACGGGATTAAAATCTACTTCCGTTTTTCGGTATACTGTAGATTGTTTTGATTTTACGTCGTATTTATAGATGACCGAAGGATATGTAAATGAAGTAAGGGTATAAAATGTTGTCTGATCCTTCCGATTCCCTTCGAAACCGCCCACCGTTCCCAGCGTTTCGAGAGAAATCTCATTCTCCAGTTTCCCTTTCAGATCGAAAACATACACGCGATGGCTGACATCTTTCATATACACCGTGAACAGTTTATCGCCAATGATCAAGACAGAAGTTAACGCGTCCTGCCGTTCTGGGATAAGATCCTGCCATTGATCCGACGAAGGTGTTTTCGGATCAAAAATAATTACCCGGCCGTTCGGCGATCGAAACGTAGTATAGATCAATAATTTTTCTCCCACATTGTCGATTACGTAGATATCATCGTCAAACGTTTCAAGGATCGGTATCCACTCCGTTTTCTTTTTCAGATCCCGGACATACAACGCATTCCCGTTGGCATTCCGCTGCCACTTCGACATTGTCATAAACTTTTCATCT
>JALNZH010000008.1 GCA_023229405.1 Bacteroidota bacterium | reverse complement strand
TATTTGTTGCCGATAATAATTATTCGGCAAAATTGTACCGCTCTGACGATAATGGGAAAACGTTTGTTCCAGTAACGGGCATGAGTATCATCACCGGAAATATCAATACGCTTCTCGTCTCCGCTGCCAACACACTCATCGCTGGAACTTCATCAGGAATCTTTCAAAGCCCAGATCAGGGGAAAAATTGGAGTAAGGTGTCAAGCTACCCTGCTATTTCATTACAGCAAACTTCCGGCGGTGCGATATTCGGATTCAGAGAATTCTCTGGATCCGGTGTGTATCGTTCCACCGACTATGGAAACACCTGGCAGGAATTGAAAAATGGTTTGGACGTCACCACTATTCGAAGTGTTGCTCTGGCGGATAATGGCGATGTGTATGCCGGGACGAATGGCGGATTGTTTCGGTCGGTAAACAATGGCGATGAGTGGGTCCGCATCGATACACAAAAGGTTTCGAAACCGTATGGAATTTATGCTGCAGTAGGGAAGAATGGAAATATTTTTTTCGGTGGAGCAACGAGCGGAATTAATTCACAATGTTACCAATCTTCGGATCATGGAGCGACATGGCAGCAAATTCAAAACAACATCGCTACCATTGATAATCAGTCGTCGCTGAGAGGATTATATTCTGCATCCGACGGACATCTTTTTGCCGCAACAACATCGGGACTGTTCAGAAGCTTCCAGAAGATCACCGCGGTAACGGGAAATTCTCTCACAACTCCTGGATCGTTTTCGTTATCGCAAAACTATCCGAATCCGTTTAATCCTGCTACAACCATCAACTATCAGATACCGGAACGCAGTCATGTTTCGATAAAAATATTTGATGTGGTAGGACGAGAAGTTGCGACACTGGTGAATGAAGTGAAGAACGGCGGTTCATATTCTGTTGCATTTTCTGCCTCCGCACTTTCCAGCGGAATGTATATTGCTCAGTTACAAAACGGTGTTAGGAATGAAATGAAAAAAATGATCTTGTTAAAATAATTCCCCATTAATTCAATATACCACACTCACACATCCACATAAAGGAAAATAACAATGAAAAAACTGCTTTTTGTCGCAATGCTTGTTGTATCAATATCGAGTTTGTCTTTGGCACAGCGTGTGCTCATCAATAAAGGTGATCAATATGCCGGAGTAAAATTAGCTCTTGGATCAGTAGCAGGTGCTTCTATGGGATTTATCGGTTCGTATGAAATGGGATTTCAGGAAAATATCGGTATTGGCGGTGCAATCGCATATTCCGGATATAGTGAAGAAATTTCTACCGGATTTTATAATGGAAACTGGAGTTACACAAATATTCTGATTCTTGCCAGCGGTAATTATCACATAGACCTGTTAAAAAATGAAAAACTCGATACCTGGGGCGCTTTAAACATCGGCTACAATGTTGCATCCGTCAGCTGGGAGTTCACAAAAAATTCATTCAATGTTCCCGCACCGGCAACAATCTCCGCAGGCGGATTTGTTGTTGGCCTTTCTGCCAATGCTCGGTACCAGTTGACGGAACAGTTGTATGCAACCGGCAGCCTCGGCTTTGGATTGGGAATTCTCAATATTGGTATCGACTATAAATTGTAATTTCATTCATGTCAGTCAACGACTTTCGGCTGACAATTGCGAACTTACTTTCGGTCTGCTTTTCATTTCTCGAAGTTTGGAATAGTAAACAACGAATAGAAAAGGAAATACTCCGAAAAGTAAAAAGAAATACATTGTAGAGAATTTTTGAAATCGTCCACTTGCTTCCATCTGGGGAGGTGGGAAATGAAGGGGCGCTTTCAAATTACGAAGCGGGATGTACGAAGGCACATCCCGCTTTTGTATATTTGCACCTTCCGAAATAATGCAATTTCGTTCTTGCGCACTATTCTTATCTTACCTATATTTTCCAGCCGTTATTTCACCGATAATCCATATTGCATGTCTAAAGTTTACTGCACATCCTTCGATTCCAAAATTGGTACCATCTATATCGCTTCTACAGAGAAGGGTGTCTGCAAAATCTGCATCCCGAAAGAATCGAAAAAGGATTTTTTTACGTGGTTGAGAACGAACTTCGATGATGATGATGTGGTGGATAACAAGAGCAGAAACAAAGAAGTGATCGATCAGTTGACGAGGTACTTCAACGGTAAACTGGCGAAATTTTCCGCACCAGTTGATCTGATCGGAACATCGTTCCAGCTTCGTGTCTGGAAGGAACTTCGTAATATTCCCTACGGTACCACCATTTCGTATAAACAACTCGCACGCCGCGCCGGCGTTCCCCGTGGATTTCAGGCGGTTGGCCTTGCCAATAGCTGTAATCCTATCCCGATCATTGTCCCTTGTCACCGCGTCATCGGTTCCGACGGATCGCTGACCGGTTATGCCGCAGGGATAAAAACAAAAGAGTTTCTGCTTCGCGCCGAAGGTGCGATTCTCATCTAATTGCTTCGAATCCTTTCGGTTTTCATTTCCAGTTGAAGAGAGAACAGTGGTGTTCTGTTCTTTCATTATTTTCATTGAGAAAATGACGGAGAATTCGCCAGTTGAAAATTGGGAAAATAATGCGTACCTATCTGCAGTAAATAATCGAAACAGGCAGCATATGGCAAAAATTCTGGTTGTAGATGACGAGCCCTCCATTCGAAATATGATCTCGGCAGTTCTTCGTTCGAAAGGTCATGAACCGATTGAAGCGGATAATGGTGTCACGGCGCTCGATATGATCAAACAACATTCGCCTCAACTTATTATCAGTGATGTAATGATGGCGAATCTGAACGGCTTTATGCTTCGGGAATTTCTAAAACAGGATCAGTTGACCGCCCGAATTCCAATGATTATGATTACTGGATTGGCGAAAGAAGCCGGTGCGTGGGAATCAGATCCTTCGGTTGAATATCTTTCCAAGCCATTTAAGATTTCGGAATTGATGACGCTCATCAACACGAAACTGCAAGAGAACACGATCACATAATACACCTCTTCCGTCAAGCGTTTTATTTTTCTTTTAGCGCACTGTCTCTCCGTTGCATTGCTTCGCCTTGGTAATTTGCGTATTTTCCTTCTGTCACCGACTCATCCTGAGTTGTTCATCCACTAGTCTGAGATTTTCCAAACGAATGTCTTTATTGAATCAATTAAATCCCGTCCAGCGCGATGCCGCGGCCGTTATTCAAGGTCCGGTAATGATCGTTGCTGGTGCGGGAAGCGGTAAAACTCGTGTACTTACATATCGTGTTGCTCATTTGCTCGAATCAGGTATTCCGCCGTACGAAATTCTTGCCCTTACGTTTACCAACAAAGCAGCGAAAGAAATGAAGGAGAGGATTGAACGTCTCATCGGACATCATGCACATCAGGTGTGGGCCGGAACATTCCATTCTATCTTCGCTCGCATTTTGCGCCAGGAATGCGAACCGCTCGGCTTTACCCGTTCATTTACCATCTATGATACCGACGATTCGCTCGGAGTCATCAAAAATATTATGAACGGAATGAACATCTCTCAGCAGCAGTTCAATCCCCGCGCCGTTATGTCTCGTATCAGCGGAGCAAAGAACCAGATGGTGACGCCGAAGGAATATGCAGAGTTTGCCAAAGAATTTTTTGAAACGAAAGTTGCGGAGATTTTTCCCGAATACGTTCAAAAGTTGCACAAGAATAATGCGATGGATTTCGACGATTTGCTGTTGAAGCCGATCGAATTGTTCACAAAGCACGAACGTGTTCTGGAAAAATACCAATATCGATTTAAATATTTACTCGTCGATGAATATCAGGATACGAACCGTGCGCAATATACGCTGATCAATCAGATCGCACAGCGGTTTAAGAATATTTGCGTTGTGGGGGACGATGCGCAGAGCATTTACGCGTTTCGCGGCGCAGACATCAAAAACATTTTAGATTTTGAACGGGATTATCCCGATGCAAAGGTGTTCCGGCTGGAACAGAACTACCGTTCGACAAAAACGATCCTTGCTGCAGCCGATTCTGTGATTAAGAATAATCGGAACCAGATCCAGAAAACGTTGTGGACGGATAATCCGAACGGAGAGAAGATTACCGTTACTGAAGCGGACGACGATAAAGCCGAAGGATTGCAGATCGCGCACAGGATTCAGGAACATATCACAAAAGAAAAGTTGGATCTGAAACATTTTGCCGTTCTCTACCGAACCAACGCTCAATCCCGTTCCATCGAGGATGCCATGCGTCGGTCCGGCATTCCGTATGTCATCATCGGTGGTGTTGCCTTCTATCAACGGAAAGAGATCAAAGACGTACTTGCGTATCTTCGATTGATTGTTAACCCAAAAGATGAAGAGAGTTTGATGCGGGTGATCAATTTCCCTGCGCGGGGAATCGGCGATACTACGGTAGAAAAACTTCTTGAACATTCTGTTCAAACGAATGCGGCAATGTTCGATGTTGTGAAGGATCCGCGCTCCATAACTTCGTTAGCGGACCGAGCAAAAAATTCTGTCATGGCGTTCGGCTCGTTGATCACAAAATATATTGAGTTAAAATCCCAGATGTCCGCCAGCGAAATTGCCCGCGGCGTAGTAGATGAATTGGGAATTCTCCGGCTTTATAAAGACGAACAAACTCCCGAATCGCTCGGCCGGTGGGAAAACGTTCAGGAATTACTCTCCGCAATCTCTGAATTTGTCGATCTGAACAAAGAAAAGGCGACGCTGGAGAATTTTCTGGAGGAAGTGGCGCTGGTTTCTGCAGTGGATTCGATGGTGGACGAAAAGAATGCCGTTACCCTTATGACACTTCATGCGGCAAAGGGATTGGAATTTCCTGTGGTCTTTATTGCCGGAATGGAAGAAGGATTGTTCCCTCTGTATCAGGTCACTCCCGATCCGAGTGAGCTGGAGGAAGAACGCCGTCTCTGTTATGTCGGCATCACCCGCGCAATGAAAAAATTGTATATCACGTATGCGAGAATTCGCTACAGATTCGGCGATGTAACATATCCCGTTGTATCGCGGTTTGTTTCGGAGATCGGCGACTCGTTGCTGGAAAAAGAAACCACTCGGCGACCTGCATATACTGCGAATGTTGTTTCGTCTCTGCAGAATTCACGCGATCGATATTTGAATTCCATCCATCAGAAAAAAAACAAAAAACAAGATGCTTTTACTCCGGACGATGAAGTGGATTATGATAAAGAATCACAGGACGAAATTCGGTTGAAAGTGGGAGTGTATGTGGAGCATGAAGTGTTCGGACGCGGCAAGGTGACAAACCTGAGCGGCCGCGGCGATTCGGCTAAGGCGATCGTTCATTTTCAGAGCGTCGGGCCGAAAAATCTTATGGTGAAATTTGCACGGTTGCGCGTGCTTGGTGCGTAATGAGCAGTAAACAATTAATATTAATCGGCACCAAATTCTTTACACTCATTGGTGTTGCGGTATTTTGTTATGCCGTCATATGGATTTCTCCGATCACTGTCATATCCCGAACACTTTCACTGGAAGGATCTGTTTATTTCCTTCAATTCGAACGTCATTTCTGGCAATACAGTATCGCGTTCATTGCCGTTGTCATCCTTTCCCGCGGACATTTGTGGAGTTACGGCATTAATTCCCAAAACTTGAAAATATCAATGGTATGGTTGGTGTGGATGTACGGTTTTACTGTTGTTATGACGATGAGCGGTATCGCGATAGGAAAAGAAATGCTGCCTGCCGGAGCGGCCGCACTTGTGCCGGGCACTTCGGAATCTGTGATCGCATCAATGGTGTATTGGATGTCTTCGCCGGTAGCGAATCAAATTCTTTTTTTCGGCTTTGTTCAAACCGTGTTGATGAAACAGTGGGGAGATTCTTTTTCATTGCTAGGATTTCCTCTCTCGTTGGTTGTTGCTTCCATTTTTTTTGCCGTCGGCGCAACATCTTCCCATTTTAGTGCAGATCCTGCGTTTCTCATACCAACATTCATTCTCGGTTTGTTTTGCGGAGTCGTATATTGGAAGACGAAGAGTCTTATCACACCGATGCTCGGTCACGCATTCTTTTTTGGTTTTCCTGTATTTATTCACCTCCTTCGTTCAGGGTCTGCACAATGAGTCAGTTGAAACTCGTTCCACTTCTGCTGTTGGCATCACTATTCGCCGAAGCGCAGTCATCTCGGGATGTGCCTCTGGTGACGATTGGGAATATTACCATAACCCGCCAGGAATTTATTAACCGGTATGAGTTAACTCCCGCGATCAACCGACGCAACGGGGATAGAGAAACGAGTAAAGCGGAATTCCTTCTCTCGATGATTGCCGAAAAACTTCTCGTGGTGAAAGCGCAGCAGGAGGGTTGGAATAACGATACCGTGTTGTATACTGCCGTCAAAGAAATCGAACAATTATTGGTTCGCGATGAGTTATTTCGGAAAGAAATTCAGGAGAAAATCACTATAACGGAAACAGAACGTCGGTTGGGTCTGAAACGATCCCTGAGCGATATGAAAGTGTATTTCCTTTTTGCGAAAACGAAAGAAGGAGCAGAATTTCTTTCCTCGCAAATACAAAAAGGGAAACTGCTCGAAACGTTTTTGTTCACAATAGAATCACCAGAGGAGTTTGATGGTCCGGATTCCGCCATCGCACGCTGGGGAGATGTGGATGAGCGGATGGAGAATGTGATCTATAATTTGAAACTGAACGAAACGTCCCAACCGGTGCAGTTGGAGGACGGATGGTACATTGTCAAATTGATGGGTAAGACCGTTACCGTACTGGCGGGGGAAAAGGAACGGAAAGGTCAGTTAGAAAAAGTGGAATCGGTATTCCGCAAGCGTAAAGAGCAGAAGCGGATGACCGAATTTATGAATACAACGTTAAAAGATATTAAAACGGACGTGCAGAGCAGAATATTAAAAAGTGTTATCGTTCATCTGTGGGATATCGCCCAGCAACGATTTCCGATCCGTAATGATACCACATTATTCTTTTTCGATAAAGGTACCGTGGAAATTCTGCGCGCCAGATTGAAGGACACGATGCGATCTACGTTCGTTACATTTCCGCATACATCGTGGACATTGGAACGGACATTGGAAAAGATTTCGACGACGAATTTGGCAACAGTGAACCCGACCTTAAAAAAGATCCGCTTGGATATGGAGCAGCGTTTGCGGGATATGATCGATCAGGAATATCTTGTTCAAGTCGGTTATCGAAAAGGATTAGATCAATCTGCCACTGTGCAGAACGATCTGAACGTATGGCGCGAGACGTACTCGGCGCAGATCGTGAAAAATCATATTGAAGATACAATTGTTGTTTCGCAAAATGAGCTGGAGGAATTAAAGAGGGTTTTTCATAATGACACTACGATTGTGAACGACAATGCCGTGGCGCGCGCGAAATTGATGCAAATGAAGAGTACTGATGCGATCGATCGATATATCGGTACTGTTGCCAATAATTCCGAGATCACGTTCTTTGAAAAGAATTTCACAGAAACGCTGGTCAGCGGAACCAACTCCATGGTGTACCGGTATCTCGGTTTTGGGGGACGAATGTTTGCCGTTCCATTTGTATCGCCGCAGACTGGATGGATTAGATATTGGAACAAAAAGGATGTGAAATTACCGTAATACATTCTTACATTTGCACAGTAACTGATTATCGAATTCTATCTATTGCTTCTGTTGCCAAGTTCGATCCTGTTACATTATAATCACCATTCAGTAACCCCCATCCTATAGTATCCATTGCCATGATCGATGATACATTGTCAATTAACAAGAGATTTTATTCTACCTTTGGGGAGTTCATCACCTTTTGGTAATGTGTTTCATATTCGGTGACAATTTTTTCGAGACTAAACATTTGCTCCGCCCGTTTTCGTCCTTCTTTTGCAAATAGCATCCGCTTTGTTTCATTCGTCAGAAGTTCAATGGCATATTTAGCCATTCGTTCAATATCTCCGATTTCCGCGATATATCCTGTTTGATTATGCACGATCAGTTCCGGCAGACCGCCGACGCTGGATGAGATGACCGGAACTTCACATGCCATTGCTTCAAGAGCGGATAAACCAAAACTTTCCTGTTGGCTCGGCATGAGAAAAAGATCTGCGGCGGATAGTATTTCTGTCAATTCGATCTGTTTTCCCAGGAATTTGACGACATTTTGTAAACCAAGCTCACGCACCAGCAACTCGCAATTAGAGCGTTCCGGTCCGTCGCCAACCAGGATTAACACTGAGGGTATTTTTTTATGGACAATGTCAAAAATGCGGATGACATCTTGTACACGTTTTACCGGACGGAAATTTGAAACATGCACGATGATTCGTTTATCTTCCAGTGAAAATTTCTTCCGTACACATGAATCGTCCACGTGACGATATTCAATCAGATCGACGAAATTCGGGATGACGTCGATTTCTTTCTGAATGTTATAGTTCGTCAACGTTTTTTCCCGCAAATAGCGCGACACGGCAGTAACACCGTCGCTCTTTTCGATACTGAACTTCATTACAGAAAGAAAACTCGGCTCAAGTCCCACCAGTGTAATATCTGTTCCGTGCAATGTTGTAGTGACACGGAAATTCTCATTCTGGATCATTTTTTTTGCAAGATAGGCACTTGTGGCATGCGGAATTGCATAGTGGACATGCAGCAGGTCAAGGCCTTCAAAGTTCGCCACTTCTACCATCTTACTCGCTAACGCAGGAGTGTAAAGAGGGAATTCAAACACCGGATATGATGTCATCTCCACTTCGTGATAGAAAATATTGTTATCGAATCCGCCGGTCAGGCGCATCGGCATCGCATAACTAATAAAATGGATCTGGTGTCCCCGCATCGCGAGCGCTTTTCCGAGTTCAGTTGCCAAAACTCCGCTTCCGCCGTACGTGGGGTAGCAGGTAATTCCGATTTTCATTCACATTCCTTTAAAAAAGTGTACAATATTACAACTAATCGATTCAAGAACCAAACCGTGTAACAGATCATATTCAAGATAACGATTTGTCTAACTTTCGTCTGTTATGATAGCTGTCCAAAATAAAACCCTTATTGACAAAAATTTATCGAAACGAGTGGATTTATGGAAGATATGTTATGTTCAGAAAAGTAAGCCCACCCCTACATTTCTTACAGCGTTGGATGAGATGTGGGAGGGAGCGAAATTTAGGAGGATTGAGCGAATGGGAAAGCGATGAATGAAGGGACTTTTGATGGCGTTTTTTGTCATCTACTGGCAAGTGCGAACGGGATTCATCGCGCGTGTTAAATTTCGCAAGGGGTTCTTTTGCTTCTTTTCTTGTGCCGACCAAATCTTTATACATTGTCGGCATTCCTTCGGAACCCCGTCAAGAAAAGAAGGAATAAGTTTTTCTCTTTTATGATTTATTTTGGACAAGTATGGTCTGTTATAGATATTTCTGTAATGCTCCACTCTCCGAACCATTATCCAGTTGCTTGGTGGAGGAAAAAAGGCTACTTTTTCCAGTCACCCCCCCCCACCCATAACGAAAGGATTTGTTATGAAAAAAAGTTCCCTCGTTTTCTTCATGGTGCTTTGCACATTGTTGGTTACTGCTCAACAAAAGCCCGTGGTGAAAGCTAAACAGACAAAAGCATCAGACAGCACACAACACTCGTCAGCCGGGAAAATATTCGGTGTGATCATCAGCGACCTTAATTACTTGCTGCAGGAGCCACAGGCTGCACCCAATCAGAACAAAGGAACGGGAGGGGATAATTCCTTTGATATTCGCCGATTACATCTTGGATATGAGCATACTTTTTCGAAAGAACTTTCCGCTCGGGTAATTTATGATCCTGCGGTTGATTCACTGCAGGAAGCATACCTTCTGTGGAAAAATGTATTTTCGATGCATTCATTAACCATCGGTATGATGCATACCCTGGCGGAAAAAACATCAGAAAAATATTTTGAGTATCGTTCGCTTGGTCAATTAGTGATGGATAAAAAGGGATTTTCGCAGGAATTTGATCGGGGTATCAGCCTGACCGGAAATTTCGATCCCCAAGGGAGTGTGTATTATTCGTTTATGGTTGGGAACGGCAGCGGCATGTCACCGGAGTTGAATAAAGTGAAAAAATTTTATTTTACCTTCGGACTGATGCCAGACAAGGGAAGCGTTGCGGAGTTGTATTTAGATTATGAAAATTTCACCTTTGGACGAAGTGCGATCACGGCGAAATTTCTCTATGCCATGATGGCGAAAACGTATGCATTTGGTCTGGATGGATTTTACCGTATGAACCGGAAATTTGCAGGAACAAAGGATATCGTACCGGCGGGGGGATCGATATTCAGTTGGGTGGAAATGATGTCGTCTACACGCGCTGTTGCGCGAATTGATGTTATTGATGATGATTTGAATAATTCAGGAAATAACGTGGCGTCACCGAGTTATCGGGAAGTCTACGCGAATGTTGGACTTGATTACCTTCCAATCCCGGAAGTCCATCTCATTCCGAATATTGCCTATGTGATGCAAATGAAAAAAAATAAAGGACCCGATATTGCAGAATATATGCTTGCTCGATTAACGGTGGCGGTGTATTTCAAATAATGGATGAGATTTATCGTTCTATTGCGACGGCCACATCGGTGCAAATAAAAGTGGAAGGTTCACGGTTTATCGCCGATGTGATGCCATCAGTATCGGAAGAAGAAGCACGGACACGATTGGAAGCAGTTCGTAAACAGTATTTTGATGCTACTCATCACTGTTTTGCCTATATCATCGGTGCTGAACGAACGATCAGCCGGTACTCCGATGATGGTGAACCGTCCGGCACGGCCGGTGTGAAAATCCACGCAGCAATCCATGCGAAAGGACTTTCTGACACGTTGGTGATTGTAACCAGGTATTTCGGTGGGACAAAACTTGGAGTGGGGGGACTGGGGAGAGCATATTTTGAATCGGCAGAACATGGAATTGCATTGGCGCCGACGATACAAAAGGCGATGGTGCAAGAACTTCGGGTGACATTCCCGTTCTCAGAAACAAATCCCATCATGAACATCATAACTTCACAGAAACTGAAAATTGCTGCGACAGAATATACACATGAACATACCAATATCACGCTTTATGTCCTCCCTTCTCTTTTGAATTCTGTAAGTGTACTCTTCACAAATGCAACTCGCGGCGCGGCAGGATTAGAACGCGGCGCGGTGCGATCGGTGGTGTGGAAATGATCGATGCGCTTCTGTTGACCGTTGTTGGGATCATTGTCGGTATCTTCGGTACGGTGGTCGGTGTGGGGGGAGGATTTATTGTCGTTCCATTTTTGAGCCTGGTCTATAATTTATCTCCTCAACTCGCCGTCGGCACCTCCATGTGCATTGTCGCATTCAACTCCATCTCCGGTGCGGTATCATATGCCCGTCAGGGAAGAGTTGATTATCGGACCGGAATAATTTTTTCCATCGCAATGTTCCCTGGCGCATTTCTCGGCGCCTACATCCTCCAATCGATCTCCCGCCAGTCGTTCGATATCGGTTTTGCTATCATGCTGTTGGTTATTGCCGCATATTCTTTGGTGAAAGAAACTGGACGGTCGAAGAAAGCGCTGGTGAAGCCAGTGGAATTTGTCCGTCCGCAATTTAATATGTTGCTCGGCATGACAATCAGTTTTGGAGTCGGATTTTATGCCAGTATCGCAGGTGTGGGTGGAGGATTAATCCACGTTCCCGCGATGATCTATCTTTTTCATTATCATGTGTATTATGCAATACCGACATCGATCTTTATTCTATCGATCTCATCCACGTTTGCTGTTGCCAGTCATGCCATGGTCGGCGCAATTGCGTGGACGTTTGTTCCGTTTCTTGGATTCGGTGCGATTCTCGGAGCGCAAATTGGAGGGAAATATTCCACCAAAATAAAGAGTGAATGGTTGATACGGGCGTTAGTGATTATGATTGTGATTGGCGCAGTGCGTTTAATTGCGAAGTACATTTAATAGATATCTTTCAGCAGCAAAGTAGATGTTGTTGAACTTTAGTTTTGGCAGATAGTACATTATGGACATGATCGATATTCCGCTATTGTTTTCAGCAGGTCTTGTCATTGGGTTTTTAGGGACAATTGTTGGCGTGGGTGGAGGATTTATCGTCGTGCCGTTGTTAACAATGGGGTATCATTTCTCACCGCAATATGCCGTTGGTACGTCGATGGTCATTGTGGCGTTGAACGCTCTTTCTGGGACATCTTCGTATATCCGGCAGGGAAGAATTGATTATCAAACAGGTATACTGTTTGCTGTTCCAACAATCCCCGGTTCCTTTTTTGGAGCTTACCTATTGCAGTTTATTTCGCGTCGGCAGTTTGATTTTGGTTTTGGTCTTTTACTAATATTCATTGCCGCCTACCTGTGTGTCCAAATTTCCACATCCAATGAACATATCGAAGGAGCTGTTTTACCCAGGCCAGCATATAATAAACCGTTGGGAATTGGGATAAGTTTTTTTGTCGGATTTTTAGCAAGTATGGCGGGAATCGGTGGTGGAGTTATTCATGTTCCAGCAATGATTTATCTGTTCGGATTTTCTCCATTCATTGCGATTCCTACATCGCATTTTATTCTCGCCTTCTCTGCTACACTTGCCGCCATGAGTCATGCATTTATTGGTGAAGTGCAATGGGGATATATTCCTTTCCTAGGTGTCGGTGTTGTACTCGGCGCACAAATAGGCGGGAATATATCGCACAAAATTCACAGTAATTGGATCATACGGATATTGTCGGTAATAATAGGAATGGTTGCTGTGAGATTTTTACTGAAGAGTTTTTAAGTCTAACCATGCGCAAAATTGAACTTCTGCGCATGGTTGAGTGATGCATTACTTCTTTTTTGCCCCTTTTACCACTTCTTTTGTTTCGAGGGCGATCATCAACTCTTCATTCGTTGGGATGACGAAGACGGAGGTGGAGGATTTGGGATTGTTGATAGACTTTTCTTTCTCCTTAGAATTGTTTGCGGCACGATCAATCTCGATACCGAAAAATTCCATGTTCTCGCAGATTGCTTTCCGGACATCCGGCGCGTTTTCACCGATACCGCCGGTAAACACCAGCGCATCCACTCCTCCCATCGCCGCAACATAGGAACCGATGTATTTCTTCACTCGGTAACAGAACACATCAAACGCGAGTTTTGCTTTTTTATTGCCGTCGTTCATTTCACTGATCACTTCCCGCATATCGCTGCTGACGCCGGAAATTCCCTGCAATCCGCTATGTTTATTCAGCAGCGTGTTTGCTTCGGAATAGTTCAGTCCTTCTTTCGCCATCACATACAAAATAACTGATGCGTCAATATCGCCGGACCGTGTTCCCATCAATAATCCTTCCAGCGGAGTGAAACCCATCGATGTATCGATGGAAATACCCTTGTCAATCGCTGTGATGCTGCAGCCGTTGCCGAGATGACAGGTGATAATCTTCAGTTTTTTAATATCTTTCTTCAGTGTTTCGCTTGCGCGCTGTGCAACATACTCATGGCTTGTGCCGTGAAATCCATACCGCCGGATTTTATACTGACTGTAGAGAGAGTACGGTATACCGTAGATGTATGCATGAGGAGGCATTTCATGATGGAATGCTGTATCGAAAACTCCCACCTGCGGTATGTTCGGGAGATGCGTCTGACAGGCGTTGATGCCGCGAAGATTGTGCGGATTGTGGAGTGGTGCGATCTCGAAATTGTCGCGGATTCCTTTGATCACGCTGTCGTCGATCATCACGGAACCGGTGAACGTTTCACCACCGTGCACAACACGGTGGCCGACAGCATGGATCTCATCCTTCGAAGTGATCACACCGTGGTTTTTGCTCAGCAGTACCGCAAGAATATATTCGATTGCCGTTGTATGATCCAGAATATCGCCGGAGATTTTAATTTCATCTCCATCCGCTCGTATGTTTGTTAAAACGGCGCCGCTCATACCGACGCGATCCACGATTCCTTTTGCAAGAAACACTTTTTTATCAACTTCTATTAACTGATATTTTACTGAAGAGCTGCCACAATTCAAAACTAAAATATTCATATTTTCTTTCCGTGGTCGTCATATTTAAAGAATCCTTCGCTCATTTTCTTTCCGAGTTTTCCTTTCCGCACCATCTGGCGAAGCAATGGACACGGACGGTATTTTGCATCACCAAGTTCATGGAAGAGGGAATCCATCCATGCCAGCACTTCATCCAATCCCATCATATCTGCCAATTCCAGCGGGCCATAACGAAATTCATATCCCAGCCGCATGGCAGTATCGATGCTCTCAGCAGTTGCCACACCTTCCATTAAAATGTACATCGCTTCGTTCAACAGTGGGATGATGATTCGTGTTGTTACAAATCCGGGATATTCGAATACTTCGATGGGAGTTTTACCGAGCCGTAGCGCAAGTTTTTTGATCGCATCGAATGTCTCGTCCGATGTTTTCATTCCTCGCACCAGTTCCACAAGCGGAACTTTCGGAACAGGATTGAGGAAATGCATTCCGATCACTTTTTCCGCACGTTTTGTAGATGCGGCAAGTTTGGAAAGATTCAGCGTTGATGTGTTTGAGACGAGAATAGTATCCGGCGTGCACAGTTGATCCAGTTCATGAAACAGTTTCCGTTTCATCTCGAAATTTTCATCTACCGCTTCGATGATAATCGGTATGTTGGCTATCGTTGAGATTTCCGTTGTCCCTTTAATGCGGGAGAGGATGGCGCGTTTTTCACTCTTCGTCATGATCCACCGGTGGATATCGTTATCCAGCGATTCTTCCATCACTTTTAGCTGATGTGCAAGTCTCTTTTCGGATTTTTCGACTGCAATCACTTCGATCCCCGCCGTGGAAATGGATTGTGCGATGCCCTGACCCATCACTCCGAGTCCGATAACGGCAATGGTATGGAACCCATCGGAATCTTTTTTGGATAACTGGATATCCCCCAGGATTTCTGAAAATTGGGTAGTTGTCATAAGAATTCTAAGTAAAAAGAACTATACACTATTATATAGATAAAACTTGATTGATCCGCTTGAAATATCGCAATTTCTGCGCCAAGTTTCTAAATATATTTTTATCACCTCTATTTGGATTTTCATTGTAAAAAGAGCTATATTTGTCCAGTCGGAAGAACCGAAGAAACAATATTGTTCGCAACATTGTTAATTATCCTAAGTTCTTCTATTTTTTTGGAATGAAATAGGACTACACAAGTCGTATTTAAGAATGCTCAAGTTATCAAAAAAAGTTGAATATGGTTTGATCGCGATCCGACACATCGCATCGGTGAATAACCAGATCTCAACTGTAAAAGAGATTTCGGAGAAGTATTCCATTCCTAGTGATGTGCTGGCAAAAGTTATGCAGAAACTGACGAAAGGGAAATTGATCACCTCGCACCAGGGTGCGATGGGCGGTTACACACTTGCGCGCGGTGCGGATCAAATCTCAGTGATGAATGTGATTTCGGTAATTGAAGGTTCGCAGATGGGTATCGCTCAGTGTTTTTCGGAAGAGCCGGAGAATTGTTCCATCTATTTGAATTGCACTATCAAAAATCCGCTCGGCAAAATTCAGCATAATCTTGAACTTGTGTTTAATTCGATGAAAGTCTCCGAGATCGTTTAAATGGTAAATGCCCCGGTCTATATGGATTATCATGCCACGACACCAGTGGATTCCCGCGTACTGGACACGATGCTTCCGTTTTTTACGGAATATTTTGGCAATGCGGCGAGTGTGCAGCATCGATTCGGATGGATCGCGAAAGAATCGGTAGAAATTGCACGGAAAAAAATTGCGCATGCGGTCAATGCGCAGTCGAGAGAAATTATTTTTACCGGCAGTGCAACCGAATCGAACAATCTTGCGATCAAAGGTGCGGCGGAAGCGTATCGCTCTAAAGGAAATCACATCATTACCACGCAGATCGAACATCAGTGTGTGCTGGAATCGTGCAGAATGCTTGAGCGGAATGGATTTAACGTCACGTACCTTCCAGTGGATCGATCCGGTATGGTGAATATCAATTCGCTGACTGAAGCAGTGACGAAACAAACAATTCTTATTTCGGTGATGATGGCCAATAATGAAATCGGAACGATCCAACCGGTGGCTACGATAGGGAAACTCTGCAAAGAACGCGGCATCATATTTCATACCGATGCAACGCAGGCGGTGGGAAAATTGCCAGTGGATGTAGAAGAGATGGGAACTCATCTGCTGTCCATGACGTCGCATAAAATTTACGGTCCGAAAGGTGTCGGTGCGTTGTACGTCCGGTCTCGCAATCCGCGAATTGCCGTCGAACCGCAGATGCATGGTGCAGGACACGAACACGGAATCCGCTCGGGAACATTGAACGTGGCAGGAATTGTCGGCTTCGGAAAAGCAATGCAGCTTGCTATTGAAGAGATGGAAAAAGAAAACGGGAGAATATTTTCGCTCAGGAACCGTTTGCAGAAACGATTGGAATCAATTTCCGGGACGACGGTGAACGGTCACCGGATTGAACGGCTGCCAAACAATCTTAGTGTCACTTTCCATGGTGCTCATGCCGATCAGATAATGACGGCGATGAGCGATGTTGCAGTATCGGCCGGTTCAGCGTGTACGTCCGAAGAGATCGGGGATATCCAGTACTCGCACGTGCTGCAGGCAATAGGTTTGAATGCAGAAGCAGGGCGATCGACAATTCGGTTTGGTCTGGGACGGTTCACATCGGAAGCGGAAGTGGATTTTGCAGCGGAGCGCATCGAAACTGTGGTAGCACAAATACGGGAACGAACAGCAGTAGGAATATCATGAATATCAAATTTAAAAAATCGCAGTATATTATCGGCAACCAGGTGGAATTCTTGAATTTTATGCGCAACCGCGCTCAATTGATTCATCTATCAAATGTATTCTTTCGGGACTTGCATTTTGCCGTGATGGAATTCCTGAAGAAAAAAAAGGTCCGGGTGGGACAAACAGAAGCAGAGACCGTAGCACGAGAAGTAGCTGTGCATTTCGAAAAACGGAATATCTTTAAGAAATTAAATATGCAGACCTGGATGCTGAACTATACCGATTACGCGATTAAAAAAAATGCATAACTATTTTTGACTAAAACCCGTTGGGAAACTACCGCGGGAACAATATTATCAATTAAATGAAGTAATGGAGAACATACTATGTCCGAAGTATTGACCCAAACTGTACCTCAAACGCTGGAAGATGATATTGTGCTGACTGACCGGGCGGCACAGGAAGTATTTTCGATCAAAGAAAAAAACAACATACCGGCGACTCATTTGTTGCGTCTCGGTGTGAAAGGGGGGGGATGCTCCGGTCTCTCATACATACTGGCGTTCGACGATGTCGTAAAAGAGAAAGATATTATTCTGGAAAAACAGGGCGTGAAGATTCTGGTGGACCAGAAAAGTATGTTCTATCTCTCTGGAACCACGCTGGATTTTTCAGATGGATTGAACGGCCGAGGATTTGTCTTCAATAATCCGCAAGCGGCAAAAACCTGCGGTTGTGGCAGTTCGTTTGGTGTATAAAATATATATATGGTGATTGTCGGTTTGTTGTTGCGAGGAGCGCAGCGACAAAGCAATCTTCAGATTAATTAGTGAGAGAAAACGAATGTCGGAAACAATAGAAGAGTTAGTCTCGCAAGAGTACAAATACGGATTTACCACAAACATCGAAACGGACACGATCCCGCCGGGACTAAACGAGGATGTCGTTCGGATCATTTCAAAAAAGAAAAATGAACCGGAGTGGTTGACGGACTGGCGTTTGAAAGCGTTCCGTCTCTGGAAGACGATGGAAGAACCGCGTTGGCCGAATCTTCAATATGCGAAGATCGATTACCAGTCCATCAGCTATTATTCTGCACCGAAAGAAATGAAGAAATATAACAGCCTGGATGAGGTTGATCCTATCCTGCTGGAAACATACGCGAAGCTTGGTATCTCGTTGACGGAACAAAAGCGCCTGAGCGGTGTCGCTGTTGATGCGGTGTTCGATTCTGTCTCTGTTGCCACAACATTTAAAGAAACCCTGAGAGAAAAAGGAATCATCTTCTGTTCCTTTTCCGAAGCGGTGCAGGAACATCCCGATCTGGTAAAAAAATATCTCGGTTCTGTTGTTCCATACGGCGACAACTATTTTGCAGCATTAAATTCCGCGGTCTTCAGTGACGGATCATTCTGCTTCATCCCCCGCGGTGTTCGCTGTCCGATGGAACTCTCCACCTATTTTCGCATCAACGCGTCCAACACCGGACAGTTCGAGCGGACACTGATTGTTGCGGAAGAAGGAGCGTATGTCAGTTATCTGGAAGGATGTACCGCACCGATGCGCGATGAGAATCAACTACATGCGGCAGTGGTGGAACTTATCGCACTTGATAATGCGGAAGTGAAATATTCAACAGTGCAGAATTGGTATGCCGGCGATAAGAACGGCAAGGGGGGCATTTATAATTTTGTCACGAAACGCGGGAAATGTCTTGGAGAAAATTCAAAAATTTCGTGGACGCAGGTGGAAACCGGATCGGCGATCACCTGGAAATATCCCTCCGTTATCCTTCAGGGCGACAATTCAATCGGAGAATTTTATTCCGTTGCCGTGGTGAACAACCGTCAGGATGCCGATACCGGAACGAAGATGCTTCACATCGGAAAGAATACCCGCAGCACCATCGTCTCGAAGGGTATTTCGGCAGGACGCGGTAACAATACCTACCGCGGATTGGTAAACATAGGAAAGCATGCGACGAACTCCCGTAATTACACGCAGTGCGATTCCATGCTGATCGGAAATCAGTGCAGCGCAAATACGTTTCCATATATTGAAGTGAAAAATTCTTCATCCAGTGTAGAGCACGAAGCGTCGACGTCAAAAATTGGTGAAGACCAGATTTTCTACTGCAAGCAGCGGGGCATCAACACCGAAAATGCTATTTCCATGATCATCAATGGATTCGCAAAGGAAGTGTTTAAGAATCTTCCAATGGAATTTGCCGTGGAAGCGCAGAAACTTCTCGGTATCTCGCTCGAAGGCAGTGTCGGTTAAGAACATCGCACCATAAAAACGCTAAGACTCAAAAAAAAATAATAGTAAATAAGAACATGTTCGAATAAAGACAAAACGCTAAACCGAAAAATAATTATGATCGAAATTAAAAATCTCCACGCAAGTGTCAATGGAAAGGAGATCCTGAAAGGGATCAATCTTACTGTAAAAGCCGGTGAAATCCATGCGATTATGGGACCGAACGGATCAGGGAAAAGTACGCTGGCTCAGGTATTGGCTGGTCATCCCGCGTATCAAGTAACGCAGGGTGAAGTAATTTTTGAAGGACAGAATCTGTTGGATATGGAACCGGAAGTGCGCGCACATGCGGGTGTTTTCCTTGCGTTCCAATATCCGGTAGAGATTCCTGGTGTCAGCAACAGTTATTTTCTGAAAGCGGGTCTGAATGAAATCCGTAAGTCGCGCGGAGAGGAAGAACTGGATTCCATGCAGTTCCTGAAAATGCTGAAAGAAAAAATGAAAATTGTGGAGATGGATCCAAGCTTTATCAATCGTCCGGTGAACGAAGGATTTTCTGGCGGAGAAAAAAAGCGGAATGAAATTCTACAGATGGCTGTACTCGAACCGAAACTGGCGATTCTGGATGAAACAGATTCGGGACTCGATATCGACGCGTTGAAAATCGTCTCGAGTGGAGTGAATAAACTGAAATCCCCGAAGAATGCAACCATTGTTGTGACGCACTATCAGCGTCTGCTTAATTATATCGTTCCGGATGTGGTGCATGTGCTGGTGAACGGCCGCATCGTAAAGTCCGGCGGAAAAGGACTCGCAATGGAACTCGAAGCGAACGGCTACGATTTTATCCGCGAAGAAATGCAGCAGTCGGCGTAATGGGAGAAAAAAACATGTCCAACGAAATACACCATTACACTGCTGAATTTCAGGAATTCCAGCAGAATGGAGCAACGAAGAGTCCGTCGTGGGTGAATGACATCCGTTCTTCCGCGCTTGCGGTTTTTACGGATCGGGGGTTCCCGACAACGAAGCTCGAAGATTGGAAATATACCAACGTTTCGCCAATCACCAAGCTTCCGTATCATTATGCATCAGTGGTGTCCGCCGTTCCTTCAGAACTGGTCTCCTCACTGTTCGTTGACGGTATCGATCAACATTTGATTGTGTTCGTCAACGGACATTTTTCCGAAGAACATTCGAAATTAAACAGTCTGCCGGCTGGTGTGACGGTAAAAAATTTAATCTCCGCATATGCAACTCATCAGGAAGTGATCAAAGAACATCTATCGAAATATGCCACGTATAATGAAAATCCATTTACGGCGCTGAACACAGCGTTTATCAATGACGGAGCGTTTGTTCATGTTCCTGCGGGTGTGTCTGTGGAAAAACCGATCCATCTATTGTTCATCTCAACAGGAATCAACGGCACCTATGTGGCTGCACACATCCGTAATTTGATTGTCGCAGAGGAGGGGGCGAAAGTAAGTATTGCTCACGGGTTCTCGTCTGCGCAGGCAAATACGAATCTCACCAATGTGGTGACTGAAGTAGTTGCAAAAAAGGAGAGTGTTGTAGAAATAGTAAAAGTACAGCGTGAAAGTGATACAGCGTATCATGTCGAGAATCTTCATGTACATCAATATCATCAGAGTAATGTTCATCTGTTTTCACTGGCAGTCGGAAGCGCGATTGCTCGGAATGATATAAGCATAATCATCGACGGCGAATCCACTGAATGTAATCTGAACGGACTGTACATTACTTCAGGCGCACAGCTGATCGATCATCACACCTTCATGCATCACATCCACCCCAATTGTCCGAGTCACGAATTATTCAAAGGCATTTTGATGGACAAATCGCGCGCGGTGTTCAACGGGAAAGTGTATGTTGAGCCGGAAGCGCAGAAGACCGATTCAAAGCAGACGAATCGGAATCTCTTGCTGTCGGATGATGCCGTTGTTGATACGAAACCTGAACTGGAAATATTTGCGGATGACGTGAAATGTACGCATGGTGCCGCAGTCGGCGGAATGAACGAAACACATTCATTGTATCTGAAAACCCGCGGCATTTCTGAGGGAAGCGCACGCGGCATGCTGACCGTGGGATTCGCCGCGGAAGCGACACAGAAAATTGTTCATCCTGTGCTTCGGCAACACGTGGATAAAATTGTTGTGGACCACTTACGGAAAAAATTCGGTACGGCAAATCTGCCGGATATTGTTCACGCGTAAATTACCGGCGATCCGGCAGTGATGCCGTTTCGCGAATTGAATGATGACCATCGAAAACGAAATACCATATTCACAAGAAAAAATCAGGAATGATTTCCCGATTCTCTCCTTAAAAATCCACGGAAAATCGCTGGTGTATCTCGATAATGCTGCCACGACGCAGAAACCGAATGCCGTTCTGAACGCACAAGATATCTATTACCGCGAACAGAATTCAAACATTCATCGCGGTGTTCATTACCTGAGTGAAGTAGCGACATTCGAATATGAAAAAGCACGTGGGAAGGTGAAGAATTTCATCAATGCGGCGGACAGCAAAGAAATTATTTTCACTGCCGGTACGACTGCCAGTATTAATCTTGTTGCTCACAGTTTCGGGAAAACGTTTCTGACTGCAGGCGACGAAGTGATTATTTCGGCAATGGAGCATCACTCCAATATCGTTCCGTGGCAGATGATTTGTGAAGAGCAGGGAGCAATCCTTCGGGTGATTCCGATGAACGATGACGGGGAATTGCTGCTGGATGAATTTAAAAAAATGCTTTCATCCAAAACAAAGCTCGTTTCCGTTGTCTATATTTCGAATTCGCTCGGCACGATTAATCCGGTGAAGAAAATTATCGACCTAGCTCACCATGCCGGCGCAAAAGTGCTGATCGACGGTGCTCAGGCTGTTGCACATATTGCAGTAAATGTCCGCGAATTGGATTGCGACTTTTTTGCGTTTTCCGGTCATAAGATCTTTAGCCCTACCGGTATCGGAATTCTGTATGGAAAGACCGATTTGCTGGACCAGATGAAGCCGTATCAAGGGGGCGGTGATATGATCCGTTCCGTCACATTTGAAAAGACAACATTTAATGATCTTCCGTACAAATTTGAAGCGGGAACGCCCAATATCGCTGGTGGAATCGGTCTCGGCGCCGCAGTAGATTATGTGAACACGATCGGCATTGATGCCATTACGGAATATGAACATTCATTGCTTTTGTACGGCACTGAAGTCCTTCAACAAGTGAATGGACTTCGGATTATCGGTACTGCAAAAGAAAAAGCCGGAGTTATTTCATTTGTATTAGAAAACGCACATCCTCATGATATTGGCACCATTCTGGATCGTGAAGGAATCGCCATCCGCACCGGACACCATTGTACGCAACCGGTCATGCAGCGGTTTGGCATTCCGGCAACCGCGCGTGCATCGATTTCAATCTATAACAACCGGGAAGAGTTCGACATGCTGGTCCGCGGTCTGGAAAAAGTGAAGGAGATCTTTGGATGAGCGAATTAAACGAGTTGTATCAACAGCTGATTCTTGAACACAATAAATCGCCGCGCAATTTTAAAAAGTTGGAACTATATACGCACGACGCGGACGGATACAATCCACTCTGCGGCGATCATTATCACGTCTGGCTGAAACTGGACGGAGATACGATTACAGATATCGGATTCCAGGGGAGCGGCTGCGCTATTTCCAAATCCTCCGCATCCATGATGACCGCTGCCATCAAAGGATCCACCGTACAAGAAGCAAAAAAACTGTTTGAAAAATTTCACACAGTTATATTGACGAAGATCGGGGATACCATTTCCGAAGAGAATATTGAAGAGTTGGGAAGTCTCGGTGCGCTGGCCGGTGTACGTGAATTTCCTGCAAGAATTAAATGCGCAAGCCTGGCATGGCATGCGCTGAATGCAGCATTGACGAAAAAAGACAAATCCATTTCTACTGAAACTGAAAAGAATTAACGTATGGACGAAAATCTTCCGCAGGCCAAACGGCAATTAAGTTCGATTGAAAAAATGATCCTAAAAGAACAGGTGACGGAACAGATCCGCACTGTGTTTGATCCGGAAATTCCGGTGAACATCTATGAGCTTGGTCTGGTGTATAATGTCGAAGTCAATGACTGGGGTCTAGTTGATATCACTATGACATTGACATCGCCGGCTTGTCCCGCAGCGCAATCCATTCCAGTGGAAGTGAAACAAAAATCTGAAAGTATTTTTGGTGTGACAGAAGTGAACGTGAATATTGTCTGGGAACCACGGTGGGAGACCAGCATGATGAGTGAAGAAGCGCGGCTGACACTGGGAATGTAATTCGCCTGATGTACGATTGCTTGAAGCAAAACGATGGATGTATAAAAATGTATGGAAACGAACAGAAGAAATTTTTTGAAAACGACCTCATCCCTGATCCTCGGATCCATGGCCGCGGCAGGTACGCTGGGCGTAACTATTTTGCACACTGAACAATCACCAAAAACCAAGGAGAAAAAATCTATGGCACACGAACTTGCCCCGCTACCGTACGCATTCGACGCACTCGAACCGTACATTGATGCAAAAACAATGGAAATCCATCACGGCAAACATCACGCCGCGTATGTAACGAACCTGAACAACGCACTGAAAGAACATGCAGACCTGCAGACCAAATCGGCGATCGAACTGATCTCAAATCTTCCCGCTGTTCCCGAGGCGATCCGCACAGCGGTGCGTAACAACGCCGGCGGACATGTGAACCACACCATGTTCTGGCAGCAGTTGAAAAAAGATGTCAACTTTCCCGCGTCCAGTGTGTTCGGCACGACGTTGACCTCAACTTTTGGTTCGCTCGACTCATTTAAAGAACAATTCAACAAAGCTGGCCTCGGACGCTTTGGCTCCGGCTGGGCATGGCTTATTGTGGACGGCGGCAAACTCACGATTACATCCACAGCCAATCAGGACAGTCCGATTATGGACGGTAAAAAACCGATTCTCGGTGTTGATGTATGGGAACATGCGTATTACCTAAAGTACCAGAACCGCCGTGCAGATTACCTCGGGGCGATCTGGAGTGTTGTCAATTGGGATGATGTTGTTGCTCGATACGAACAGGCAGTAAAATAATTCATTGCACAAAACATCCGAAGTCGTTACGGCTTCGGATGATTGTGTTTACAGACGTATGCCCGAATCCCCGATCGAAATTCTGCCGCTTTTCCCGCTGAACGTTGTGTTATTCCCGCAATCACAGTTGCACCTACACATTTTCGAAAACCGGTACAAAACACTTATCGGCGAATGTGTCTCATACGACACAGTATTCGGTATCAATTTTGTGTCAGAACAGGACGTTCAGAAGATTGGATGTACTGCAACAGTGAAGGAAGTTGTGAAACGGTACGATGACGGTACGATGGACATCGTCGTGGAGGGACGGCGGCGGTATCATCTGCACAATTTTGTTAAAGCACCGCATCCGTATTTTTGCGGCAGTGTGTCGTGGGTGGAAGATGTTTCGGAAGAAGTGGATGACGAGTTGCGGATGAAAGCGGTGCAGCTGCACAATCAGTTTGTTTCTGTGGTGTTTGCCGGTATCGTGGAGCAGGTCCGTGTTGACGATATCCGGAAAACGAGAGCATTTCATCTGGTACAGAAAGCAGGGATGGAATTACAACAGCGGCAGACGATGCTAGCAATGACATCGGAAAACACGAGACTCCAATTTCTCATCCGTCATCTCGAATCGTTGATCCCATTGTTGTCATCAAAAAAGAGTGTTGAAGTGTTTGCCAAGAACGACGGATACATTCGTGAATAGTCGTAGAAAATCAAAAAAATCTTGCTTTCAACTTTTCACTTCGTTAAGTTAGTAGCGCAATGGAAAACAAACCGAGCAACATTAAAATAATACCATTGCTGTTGTCGTTCGGAAATACTGAGCTGAAAGAAGAAACGGAGCATCGTTACTGAAATTTTTGTGTCAACTACGGCACACCGACGGACAGCCGTATGTGTAAACTGTTCTGCCGAAATGCGGATTTTATCATCATTGCAGTGAACCATAATCAATCATTAAAGGAGTCGTTGTGAATAAAAAAGATCGCCGCGCTACGAAGAAACACCGGAAGAAACGTTCGAAGATGAAGGAAAAAGCAAAAGCGTTACGCGCCAATAAAAAGGCGCAATAATGTGTGTAAGAACCCGCAGAAATTGCGGGTTTTTTATTGCTCATCAGATTGCTTTTTGGGGAAGTGGTTCCTATATTCTCGCAGAATTTTCCACTCTCTCACTCCATAATTTGTAAGGAAACCCTCTATGGAAAAGATTCTTTCCTACATTGAATCAAATAAACAGCGTTACCTCTCCGAACTGAAAGATTTTCTCGCTATCCCGAGCGTTAGTTCTCAATCAAATCACAATGGCGATATCCAGCTCTGCGCACAATGGGTTGCCGATCACATGAAATCCATCGGCATGCAGAATATCCGGATTATGACAACTCCTGGACATCCTGTTGTGTACAGCGAATGGCTCGGTGCTCCGGGGGCGCCGACGGTGCTGCTGTATGGTCATTACGATGTGCAGCCGGTCGACCCGTTGAATCTTTGGACTTCGCCGCCGTTCGAAATGACGATTCGCGGTGAAAATATTTTCGCGCGCGGTTCTGCGGATGATAAAGGGCAGGTCTTCATCCACCTGAAGGGGATTGAAGCGATGATGAAGCATAACGGGAAACTTCCCGTGAACATAAAAATGCTCATCGAAGGGGAGGAAGAAATCGGCAGCCGCAATCTGGAAGATTTTGTAAAACAGAATAAGGAACTGCTGAAAGCGAACCTCGTGCTGATTTCCGATTCATCCATGTATGCAAAAGGCGTTCCTTCCATTGCGTACGGGCTGCGCGGTTTAGCGTATCTGGAAATTGAAGTGACCGGTCCGAATCGTGATTTGCACTCCGGCACATACGGCGGCGCCGTTCACAATCCGGTGCAGGCGTTGAGTGAGCTCATCGCATCGCTCCACGATAAAAATAATAAAGTGAACATTCCCGGATTCTACAACGATGTGCGACAGTTGACAAAAGTGGAACGCGCAGCGTATAAAAAACTTCCCCATAGTGATAAAGCGTATGCAAAAGATCTGAAAGTTAAAGAGTTGTGGGGTGAAAAAGGATTTTCCACGCTCGAACGGACGTGGGCCCGCCCGACGCTGGAAGTGAATGGAATGTGGGGAGGATACATTGGTGAAGGTGCCAAGACGGTGCTGCCGTCCAAAGCATTTGCTAAAATTTCCTGCCGGTTGGTGCCGGATCAGAAATCGGGCAAGATATCAAAACTGGTAGTAAATCATATTAAAAAGATAGCACCAATGTCGATTGATGTTAACGTGATATTGCATCACGGCGGCGAAGCGGCAATTACCCCGATAGACTCTCCCGGCGTAAAAGCAGCAGTTGCAGCATTGGAAAAGGGGTTCGGGAAAAAACCGTTGTATCAGCGTGAAGGCGGATCCATTCCAATTGTTGTACAATTCAAAAAATTGCTCGGACTTGATACGGTGTTGTTGGGATTCGGCTTGCCGGATGAAAACGCTCATTCCCCCGATGAACATTTGAACATCGATCATTTTTACGGCGGCATTAAAACATCGGTCCACTTTTTCAATGAACTGCCGAATTACTGGAATGCAAAATCGAAGAAAAAGAAATAGCTGATGAACAGGAAACGTGAATCGTCGGCATCGCGAAAAAGGGAAGAGCGTAACACTCAGGTAATAATAACGTTGTATATTGTGCAATCTAATTCACCACAATTTATCATGATTCACTAACATCCATACACCAAAAGAGGTTAATATGAAACTTGCGATACGCCTTCTGCTGATGATGAGCCTTCTCGCATCGGCAATGTACGCACAAGGTGTCACCTCCGCTGCTCTCTCCGGAAAAGTCGTCGATGCTACCGGGCAGGCGATTGTGGGCGCTAATATCGTGGCGCTGCATGAACCATCCGGAACAAAATTTGGCAACATCAGCCGTGATGACGGAAATTTCAACATCGCGAACGTACGGCCCGGCGGGCCATACACAATAAAAGTATCGTTGCTGGGTTATCAGGATAAAGAACGAAAGAACGTGTTCGTTCAGCTTGGCGATAATCTGGAATTGAATTTTTCAATTGCTGAAAAAGCAATTGAAGCAGCCGAAGTGGTCATTATTGGGGAAGCAGGTGTCTTCTCTGCCAGTAAAATGGGTTCGGGTAATGTCGTAACAACGAAAGATATGGATAAGGTCCCTTCCATTTCCCGCAACTTCGAAGATTTTTATAAACTCTCTCCGTATATTTCCGGCAGCAACGCCGCCGGAAAAAATAAAGGATACAATAATATTCAGATCGACGGTGCCAACTATAATGACCTGTTCGGTCTCGGTGGAACTACGCCGGGCAGTCAGTCTCGCGCCACTCCAATCAGTCTCGATGCAATCGAACAATTCCAATTGGAAATTGCTCCGTACGATGTACGAAAGTTCGGATTTACCGGCGCAGGGATTAATGCAATTACCCGTTCGGGCGGCAATACATTCACCGGTTCAGTATTCTATTATGGACAAGGAGAATCGTTCATCGGAAAAAGTCCTGACAAAACACATCTTGATTATCCCGAACTTTCCGATAATCAGGTCGGTTTCCGTTTAGGCGGTCCGATTATTCAAAACGAGATGTTCTTTTTTATCAACGGAGAAATGACACGCAATACTACAACAACAAAGCGGAACTTTGGTGCGGCAACACAAACCACCAACACGTATACATTGTTAAAAGACTCCGTGGACAAAATGGTTTCGATCTTGAAAAATAAATACGGCTATGAATCCGGTCCGTTCGATGTCTATGATGTTCGGCAGAACAGCGAAAAGATTTTCGGCCGTATTGATTGGAATATCACAGATGAACATCGTCTTACCATCCGGCACAGTTACCTCAGTGCACTCTACGATAACTCCCCTTCACGCGGCCGTGGAGCATCGGATATTTATAGCGAGAACGGTCAATACGTTGTTGAGAATGTGACAAACTCTTCTGCTGTGTTGTTAAAAAGCACATTCGGCAGCGATATGGCGAACGAGTTTATCGTTGGTTTGACCTATCAGTATGACACACCGAAATATATCGGTGCGAAATTCCCCGCAGTGTATGTAGAAACAAAAGGGGCGGATAATAAATCCTATACACTGATTTCCGGTGCAGAGCAATTCCGCCATCAGAATGAACTGGATCAGGAAGCGCTCGAAATTTCCGATAACTTCTCCTATTACATGGGCGATCATACCATCTCGGCCGGTGTGAGAATGGAAAGTTTTGCGTTCCGCAATCTGTTCCTGCCGAATAATTTCGGAACGTATCGTTTTGCTTCGTTAAGTTATTTAGAATCGGGGATCGCATCCTCAACAACCCAAAACAACACCGTGTATGAGTATCAATATTCGTTCAATGGAGATCCTTCCTATGCCATTAAATGGAATGCCGTAACATATGGCGGCTACATTCAGGATGAGTGGCAGGTTGATCCTCAACTCCGTTTGAATGCTGGTTTCCGCATCGACGTTCCAACGTATTCCACAACACCGGCATACAACTATAAAGTCGATTCAACATTTAAACCGCAGGGATATGATATCGCAACAAACCAGTTGCCGGAATCATACTTCCAATTTTCACCCCGTTTCGGATTTAATTACGATCTGGACGGTGAGCGGAACACGCAAATCAGGGGCGGTATCGGAGTCTTCGCCGGCCGTATTCCCTACGTGTGGGTTTCGAATCAATACGGAAACACCGGTGTGGAATATGGAAGAGTGACGGCAAAAAATACAGGATCAGTGCCTCCGGGTGTGATATTCAATACAACAACGCCGCCATCGATAGGCTCAACAGGAATTTCTCCATCCGCAACGTATGAGATCGACGTTACATCAAAAGATTTCAAAAATCCGTCGGTCCTGCGGTATAGTCTGTCGGTTGATCAAAAACTGCCGATGAATCTTTCCGCGACAGCCGAAATGGTTTTCGCCAAAACACTCAACGACATTACTTATCAGGATATTAACCTGAAAGATGTCACCGATACTATTGCCGGCGAAAATCGGTTACGGTATGGATCGAAATACAATGGCACGTTTACGAACGTGATGTATCTGTCCAACGAAGACCAGGGCGGCCAGATGGGATTCTCTTTCCAGTTAACCAAATCTCCAGTGGAAGATAATATCTCGTTTACAGGCGGTTATGTATATGGAAGTTCTGAAGATATCAACAGTGGTATCTCGGCACAGGCAGTATCGCAATGGCGTTATAATCCGATCGACATGAATCCGAACAAAGCTGTCTTGACGAATTCTGCATGGGATAGAACACATCGCATCTATGCATCAATCGGCTATACGTATGATTGGGCGCAGGATCATTCTACCAACATCGAGTTATATTATAATGGTCAATCGGGCAGAGGATTTTCGTATGTAACAGACGGCGATGCAAACGGTGACGGTGCAAACGGTAACGATCTTGCATACATTCCGAAAGATGCGAATGATATTACGCTGGTGAACAGTGCTGGAACTGTGTTAACCGATAAGACCGACAAAGCTTACACTCAGCTGTTTGCCTTTATCGATAACGACGAGTATTTAAAAGACCGCAAAGGAAAGTTTGCAGAACGGTATGGCGCCCGCGAACCGTGGTGGCATCAAGTCGACGCACGTATAACTCAGTCGATCGGATATATGGGACATACGATTGATATCTATTTGAACATCATCAATCTGATGAATCTCATTAACAAAGAGAACGGTCATGTACGTCAGGTCGCAGATCAACGTACCAACTTATTGAAATTTAAGTCATTTGATGGAACGGGTACGTTGAATCTGGCAAAATATGAATGGACTAATCCGAATGATCCGCGTCAACCGAATGATTACCTTTCGCGATTTCAGATGCAGTTCGGAATGCGGTATACGTTCTAAAAGAAAAATCTTGTAACTATATAGCGTAAATTTTATTAAGGCTAAAATATTGGTTATTTTGAGCGCACGCCTGACCGACACAGTCGGTCAGGTAGCGAAGAATCTGTATTACATATCATCGAATTTGTTACTCTTCGTATCGAATTCTTCACATCATTCTACATTACAGCAGAACTCGTTCAAAATGGCAACGATAGTATATTGATTGTTACTTTCACTGAGTAGTTACGAAATCTTTTAATCAAAAAACGCCCAGCATTTGCGGGGCGTTTTTGTTTTTGGATATGCGCCAAAGATGTGCTAATTTTAGCCAAGGACAACGCCGTGTCGTTGTCCTTATTGTTTAAAGGAGCTGTATGAAAATCTATACAAAGACCGGCGACAAAGGGGAGACGGTATTATTCGGCGGAATACGTGTGCCGAAAGATGCTCAGCGGATTGAAGCGTATGGTTCAGTGGATGAACTCAACTGCCTTCTTGGCATCATCTGCTCAATGAAGACGGATGCAACTGTCGACAGGATTCTGGGAAAAATTCAGCATCAGTTGTTTGAGCTCGGAGCAGATCTGGCGACGCCCATCGCACACAAAAGTTCGTTGATCCCAAGAATAAAAAAATCGCATTCTTTGTTTCTGGAAAAATCGATCGATGCGATGGAAGTAAAACTGAAGCCGTTAACATCGTTCATTCTCCCCGGCGGTTGCGTTGTTGCGGCTCATCTGCATCTCGCACGAACTGTTTGCCGGCGTGCCGAGCGAAGTGTTGTTCGATTGTCGCATAACGAAAATATCGGTGGTACCGTGATTGTATATCTGAATCGGTTGTCCGACTTGTTATTTGTTCTCGCACGGTATGTGAATATGTTGGATGGCCAGGAAGAAGTGAAATGGGTGAGCGGAAAGCGAAAAGTGAAAAAGTAGCCAGAGACGGATTGGTATGTTTCGAACGCATTGCAATATTCCGGACAGGTTGTTCGTCTATCCGGAAATGCGGACGAATGAAAAGCGGATCATTTTCAAGTAAACGTCATGCCGAACTCGATTCGACATCTTTTCCCGTGGTAAATGCTGACATTTGTCAGTATGACATATATTTTTAGTAGTAACCGTTGTTGCGCAAAACAAAAAACGGGTCATGCTGAGCAAGGCGAAGATTAAATATTTACGTCATCCTTCGAAAAGCGAAGGATTGGCTCAGGAGAAACATTTTTTCTGCGCCGCGTCGAGGCTTATTTCATAAAATCAAGTTTTTGCATAACGTGGGTTATTAAATCGACTCATTATCGACGAATGCAAAGACTGGACAATTTTTCGTATATTGTATCATTATTTGGAAATTAGAAAAGGGAAAAGGGAAGCAATGTTAAAGTTTATCAGCGGACTATTTGGAAGTAAAAAAGATAAAGATATCAATCAAATGCTCCCGCTTGTGCAGGAGATTAATGAGCAATTCGCACTGTTAAGCGGATTAAGCGACGATGAACTTCGCGGCAAAACACAGGAGTTCAGAAATCGAATTGCAGATGCTGTAAAAGAAACGAAAGAACAGGTTGCGGAGATTCAGGAAAAACTGAAAACGGAGGCCGATGACCGGCTGCGTGAAGAATTGAATCAGCATCTGGACGAACTCGAGAAGGAAGAGTTGGAGACGATCAAAGAGGCTCTAGACGAACTTCTTCCCGAAGCATTTGCCGTCGTCAAAGAGACCTGCCGCCGAATGGTTGGTCAGGATTTTGACGTTGTCGGCCATAAGTTGAAATGGGAAATGGTGCCGTACGATGTGCAATTAATGGGTGGTATTGTTCTTCATCAAGGCAAAATTTCCGAAATGGCGACAGGTGAAGGAAAAACTCTTGTGGCCGTTGCACCGATGTATCTGAATTCGCTGGCGGGAAAAGGAGTTCATCTTGTTACTGTGAACGATTATCTCGCACGGCGTGATAGCGAATGGATGGGTAAAGTGTTCCAGTTCCACGGCATGTCAGTCGGATGTATCGTAACGAATCAGAATCCGTTTGTTCGTCGCGAACAATATAATTGCGACATCACCTACGGCACAAATAACGAGTTTGGTTTCGATTACCTGCGCGATAATATGGTTCATACACCGGATGAGATGGTGCAGCGCGGTCATTATTACGCGATTGTGGACGAAGTGGACTCGGTGTTGATCGACGAAGCGCGAACGCCGTTGATTATCAGCGGACCAGTGGAAGTGGATGATCATAAATTTAACGAGATGAAGCCCCGCGTGGAACGGATTGTAAGCACGCAGAAAAATTTTGTAGCGAAAATTGTCGGTGAAGCGGAAAGACTGCTGGCCGATGGGAAAACGTCGGAAGCCGGAGTGCTGCTGTTCCGCGCGTATCGCGGTGACCCGAAGAACAATAAATTGACAAAAATGTTCTCCGAAGGTGGGCCGAAAAAATTGATGCTGGAAACGGAATCGATCTATATTGCGGAGCAGAACAAACGCCTGCACGAGATTGATGACGAATTGTATTATTCCGTCGATGAACGAAATCATTCGATCGATCTGACCGAAAAAGGGCGCGAATTTATGGCCAGCGGTACAGACAAGGATATGTTCGTTCTTCCCGATGTCGGAACAGAAATGAGCATTGTTGAGAATGACGAAACGATACCGTACGACCAGAAACAATTGAAGAAGGACGAAATCAACAAAGTGTACGCCGAACGGAGCGACCGTGTTCACACTGTGCGTCAGTTATTGCGTGCCTATTCGCTCTATGATAAGGATGTGGAATACGTTGTCACCGAGGACGGTAAAGTGCAGATCGTCGACGAGTTTACCGGACGTATTCTGCACGGCCGGCGGTATTCGGACGGTTTGCATCAGGCGATCGAAGCGAAAGAAGGAGTGCACGTTGAACGCGATACGCAAACGCTGGCGACCGTGACCCTCCAGAACTATTTTCGCCTATATAAAAAATTAGCCGGTATGACCGGTACAGCGGAAACCGAGGCAGCGGAATTTTTCGACATCTACAAGTTGGATGTGGTGGTAATTCCGACGAATAAAAAAGTTGTCCGTGAAGATCTGAACGATCTTGTCTATCGCACTAAACGTGAAAAGTATAATGCGCTCATCGCACAAATTAAGGAGTTGCGTGAGAAAAAACAGCCTGTCCTTGTTGGAACAACCAGCGTTGAAGTTTCCGAAACACTCAGCCGCATGATGACCCGGGAAAAAATTCCGCACAATGTGTTGAACGCAAAACAACATCAGCGTGAGGCAGAAATCGTTACGAATGCCGGCCTTCCGGGCGCCGTAACGATCGCAACAAACATGGCTGGCCGTGGAACCGATATTAAACTCGGCCC
>JALNZH010000296.1 GCA_023229405.1 Bacteroidota bacterium | reverse complement strand
GTTGCTGCGTTTGACTGACACTCTGTATTTTTCTCTGAGTAGATCTGTGTTGATCAAAAACCACACATGCACGACGATTCGAGTAACCTAATGCATCCTGTGCTTGTTCCACCGCCCGACGCTTTATTGCCGGACTTAAAAGTTTCCCCGTGCAACTTCCTGTTGAATGGAATTAACAATCGCTAAATCTGCTACAACTTTTCGTAAGCGTTGGTTCTCTTGTTCGATCTCCATGAATCGTTTGGCTTGATCAACCAGAATTCCGCCATATTCTTATCGCCATTTGTAATATGTAACTGAACTGTATCCTAATTTCCGGACTAGTTCTTTTAGGGTTTGACCCTTTGTTTGCAGGACTTCTGCCTCTCACAATTTGTTGATACTATCTTCTGTGGTGTGTTTCTACTTGCTCAGTTCTGGATCCTTTCTTGATGAATTCCAATATACTATATTGGATCATCATTTGAGGGGCAGGTCATTATTGTTCGGGGGAGACTTCTCGCAGGTCGGTACGTTCGCAGCGAAATTTTTGAAAATCGGCGTTGGCGTACACGGTACGGCTGATGGGGGGAACCATTTGTTGCCGTGATCAATAATTGTGATGCATTGTATTAGAATCTGTCAGGTGCGGCAAAAATCCAAACCGTTTCATTACATGACACCTATTCACCATGGTTTGCCGATATTGCGTACACTTATAATGGTCGTGCCATACCGCTCGATGAAAGTGATGTGATAGGACTGAGTACGAGATGTCGAGTAATAGACATTCGGCGGGGGTGTCACCGTTAATGTTTCAGTACTGCATTTTACATTGAATGATGTGCTTATCGATTATAACGATCTGAGACAAGTGTCCCGATTTTCCGTGAGCTTAGAAATATAAAGAAATGTTGTACTCAGCCTCACTGATGAAATGGATGCCATAGCCATTACATAACACTCTAATTCGAAAGAAGTATTTATGAAAAATATTCGATTCAGTAGTATCCGATATATTGTATTACATCTCGCCATAGCCTTAACGCTCCAAGGAATTGCCGCAGAAAAAAAACCACTAGTGTCATCGTTACCCGGAATCACATCATTGCCCAAAGGGGTTTCACTGTATCAGTTAGACAACGGTGTACAGGTATTACTGATCGAAAACCCTGCATTACCGGTTATTGGAGCAAATGTAATAGTAAAGATCGGCTCTGCGTATGAATCATTTTCCACCAGCGGTGCAAGCCACATGCTGGAACATCTGCTATTTAACGGAACAACATCACGCAGTCAAAAACAATTATATGATGATGTTGACCGGGTTGGCGGCTATAACAATGCTACCACTTCGGATTTCTTCACCAATTATATGTTCGTTGTTCCTGTTGAGAATGCAAAAAAAGGATTACAGATTCAGGCGGATATGTTATTCAATTCTACCCTGCCTGTTGAAAAATTTCAGAAGGAAAAAAGAATTGTCCTCGAAGAAATCTCGAAAAGTATTGCGGACCCAAATGAACAATTGGAACGAAACACAATTTCACTCCTGCATAACAGTCACGCTCTTTCCTTGCCGACGCTTGGAACATATTCAACGATTGAATCGTTGAACCGCGACGACGTTTATTCGTTTTACAAAAACAATTATGTCCCGAATAACATGATCTTAACTATCATCGGGAATTTTCAAACAGCATCGTTGTTGCCGTTAATCAAAGAAATATACGGGAAAGTGAGCCCCGGCCAGGTGATTCGTGCTGAGAACCCGGAGTGGAAAACAGGTTTTCAGACGACTAACGGTGAAACATTTGAGGGGAAGGTTTTTAACCGATTTTACGACGGCAAAGAAAAAATCGTACAACTATTCTTTCCGCTGCCGGCGCGAAAAACATCAGAATATTTCCATTTAGTGAACGTCGTTCTGGATAAGGAAAAAGATGGAATTCTATTTTCTCTGAAATCTCAATTTTCGTTTGTTAATACTATCGATCTCTCAACTCGAACATCTCATCTCGGCAATTATCTCGAGGCCCGCATTTCTGGAAAGGTAGAAGGAGATTATGATGCGGCGGCAAAATTACTTACCGCGAAACTATCGAAGATATCGTTTGCACTCTCTCCTGAAACTGTTGCCTCGGAAGCAATAAAGAAACGAACTGATTTTGTAAAAAATATCGAAAAGCCTCATATGTTTGGGATCTATTATTCTGCCTCATTGGTACACGGCGGTATTGAGTCATTGCTTTCTTCTTTTTCCGGAGGTGGATATTTCCCAGCGGCAAAAGAATTGGAATCTCTTGCGTTAAAGAATTATCAATTCATTATCGTTCAATCGCCGTCGGTAAAGAATGAAAAAGAACAGATCGGAGTATCGACCGTTACCAAAATTTATAACGATTCAGCCTCCGGAAAAAACCTTATTGTGGTACAAAACGAAGCGAATAACCTGTTGGCAATTCACTATCTGATAAAACACAAAGCGGCTCTTGAATCGAAATATGGGAAAGATGCTGCGAAGATTGTACACAATGCCCTAGAACAGCGTCTCAACGCCGATACCAATAAGAAGGTATCAAGTAAATATGGTTTTGCATTTACTGTAAACGACAATCCGTTTATTCCGATGGATGACATCTATCTTCATCCGGACTTTGGATACATTCGCGTGGAAGGATTGGCGGATGATGTTGCCGGTGCAATTCAATTTTTAAATTCACACTTACAGGGTTTTATACCGACAGAAGAGGAGTATAAAAAGGCAGTTGAGAAGTTTAAAGCAATTAGTTTTGCGTTAGCAGGAGGAGATAAAGGTAAAAAGCTATTTGAAGAAACATATAAATCGGTCGTGTATGCTGCAAATCCATACTCGCAACTTCAGCCCGCATTAACCTATGAGAACACAGTTGCTTTCGCGAAAGAATATCTGAAACCATCGAATATCGTTATTTCCATTGTTTCACCGGCGAAGACTGATTCGGTTGACAATGCATTCAGCAAATTAGGTTTTTCAAAACTGGATAATGAACCAGATGTATTTACTCCAACAATAATGCTTTCCGATAAACCTGTTACCATTGAAAAACAACATGGCGGAGAGCGTTCGTATCTATTCTGGGGCTTCACACAAAAGATTGATGTGAAAGATGCGCCTGCGTTACTAGCATTATCACTGATTCTGAACGATCAGATTGTTTTTGATATTCGGGAAAAACAAGGACTCGCTTACAACATCAGTGCAGGAATTGAAGTGATTGGCGATAAAGCACTCTTCTATATTAATCAAGGCACCCGCCCGATGAATGTCGATACGCTTGTTGCGCAGTATCCCCGGTTTTTTAAAGAATCGGTTCTCGATTCGTTGACGCAAGATCAATTGGAAAAATCAATCAATCAATATCTCGGAAGGATCATGTTCCGGAGACTTTCCAGCATCAACAAAGCATTCTACTTAGGGAATTCATTATACATCAATAATGACTATGAATATGACAAAAAATTCCTTGATGGATTGCGAAAAGTAACACTTTCAGATGTGAAAACTGTTGGGAAAAAATATCTGAATATCACGAATCCCATTTCAGTCATCATTCGATAGTTATTACGGAGAAACACAATGCGAACAATACTTCAATACGCAGTCATACTTATTACGCTTGGCTCGGTTGTTTATGGACAAGGGAAAACACATCATAAACTATCCGTAACAATTAATCCAGTAAAGCATACGTTGGAAGCAGTGGATCGGATCATGTTGACACCGGAGCAATTGAAAAAAGAGATTACATTTTCTCTGAATAGTAAACTGAACGTGACCTCGGGAACACCGGGTGTAACTCTGATACTGATCAAAAAAAATGCAGCACCAGAAGATATCGGAATTGATCGTGAAGAGTATGATTCAACGGTTGGTCTTACACAGAATCTGTACCGTATCACATTTAAGAAGAAGAGGAAAATTGATTCGGTAATTACTTTGAAATTTACCGGCGTCTTACATTACCAAATCAAACAGGCAGGTGAGGAATATGCCAGAGGATTCAGTCAAACTCCCGGTATTATCGATGAGAAAGGTATTTACCTTGCCGGTTCGACAAACTGGATTCCAAAATTTGACAATACGCTCATCGGTTTTGAGCTCACAGTTTCTGTTCCGGAACGGTGGAATGTTGTCAGTCAAGGGAAACGAATGCTGAATGAAGTGAAAAAAGGATTTCGAACAGTAACGTGGGATTCACCTGAACCAACGGAAGAAGTGTACCTTATCGCCGCACAATTCACTGAATATTCGCGTTCGGCTGGTGCTGTAACTATTTTTGCATTCCTGCGCACACCGGATGAAGGACTTGCCAATAAATATCTTGAAGCAACTGCGCAATATTTAGAACTGTACCGAAAACTGATCGGACCATATCCCTATTCCAAATTCGCATTGGTGGAAAACTTCTGGGAAACAGGATACGGAATGCCTTCGTTCACCCTGCTGGGTGAACAGATCATCCGTTTTCCGTTTATCCTGAATTCCTCATATCCGCATGAATTGCTCCACAACTATTGGGGGAACAGCGTATATGTCGATTCAAAGAGCGGCAATTGGTGCGAAGGATTAACTGCGTATCTTGCCGATCATTTGATTGCTGAACAACGCGGACAGGGAGAAGAGTACCGGCGCGCAACGCTTCAGAAGTACACAGATTTTGTCACACCGGAAAATGATTTTCCTCTCAATAAATTTCGTTCACGGTATAGCGGACCGTCCGAAGCAATTGGCTACGGAAAAACTTCGTTTGTCTG